>CBDCUX010000004.1:0-18783 GCA_965222805.1 Candidatus Poribacteria bacterium | reverse complement strand
TTTGCCCGCTTATGTTCCTTGAGAAGATGGCTGGAAGCAGGGAAGCCCCCAAGAGTCGGGCCCCCTCCTGCCAGTGAGAAATGAGAGCTGGGAAGCGAATAAACATCGGTTTCCTCCCAGCTCTCATCAGGTCTTATGATACTATTTCAAAATCACCATTTTCCGCAGTGACGACAGGTCGTCCGTCTCTAACTGGTAGAAATACAAACCGCTCGCCACCTGTTCACCCGAAGCGTTCCGACCGTCCCAATACGCCGCACGTTCCCGATCGGTGTAGTAGCCAGCCGTCTGATGCCCCAGTGTTAATCTTCGCACCACTACACCGTTCGAGGCGTAAATCGTGATGCGCACGTCGGTATCCGTCGCTAACTCGTAGGGCATCCACGTTTCAGGATTGAACGGATTCGGATAGTTCGCCAAGAGTTGCGTTTTCTCGGGACGCGCTGTCGCAATGAGCTGCTGGAGATAAATCAGCAGCTTTATTGCGGCAGGAGATCGATCGCCCATTGCAATCAACAGATCGATCTGTGCCTCGAGACGATCAACCTCAAGCGCACTGAACGGCTTGCCGAGAAGTGTCGGTGCGCCTGCGGTTTCCCCTACATCGAGATTCGCATTGACCGCCATGACATCCTTGATATCGACGTTCTTATCGCCATTGACATCGTGCTTAGCGATCGTTACCCCGGCTGAAACTGCGAGAAGAATCACATCAACATCCTTACTATCCACAGAGCCGTCTCCGTTGATGTCGTACTTGTTTGAGACAGTCGTTGAAGGTCCCGTCTTGGATGTCGCTGCGGGTGCGGAGATACTGTTGCTCAGCACGATTTCACCCGGACTGCCTAAACCGCCAACGACGTTTTTGATACCTGAGCCGTCGAGGTTCGCACTCTGGATTCTCCCACGGGCGTTGGTCCAGTAGAGTTTGCTCCTCGCACCGTCAACGGCAATACCTATCGGAGCTGCCAGGATCGAAGCGAGTTGCGTCGCACCTGCCCCGTTGAGGGTCGCAGCGTTGACCGTGCCACCACTCTCACCCGTCTTCTCCGTCCAGTAGACTTTCGCGTTCGCGATCGCGAGACTCATAGGCATATCCAAACCTGTCGAAATATACTTCGGCATCCCGCGCCCCGCGGTATTCGTAATCCCAATGTTGCCTGCGCCTTCTGTTGCATCGTATTGCGTCCAATACAGATTCCCGCGTGCGACAGCGATGTCCATCGGACCCGACAGGTTCTGTAGCACGTTCGTAATCTTGGGGTCTCCGTCCAAGTTTGCGCTTTGGATTCTGCCACGCGAGTTCGTCCAGTAGAGTTTGCTACCCGCCGTATCTACAGCAATTCCCATCGGTACCGCCATAATAGCCGTGAGTTCCTTCATACCTGTGCCGTCAAGATTCGCACTGTTGATCGTACCGGAACTCTCACCGGTCTGTTCTGTCCAGTAGATTTTGTTTCCACCGATGGCGATGTTCAGTGCGTTATCAACACTCGGTGCGAATCTTTGGACGCTCACACCGACAAGTGCGTAAATCCCGCCACTGTCTACCCAGAGCATTGGGGGACGGTTCGCGGCGTTGACAAGCACGACCGGACTTATAACTCTGGGAGGGGTCGTTTTTGCGGCGGGCACCCGTATCTCTCCTTTGGTGACAAGACCGTAAGAGATCACACATTCACCAGGACCGACACACGTGTAGGTCGTCCCGCTCAGTGTGCGGCTGCCCGTAAAGCTCAGGGTATCTTGTAGGCTCACGGGAATCTTATCGCCGGTCTTATACACCTTAGGCTGAACTTTTGGGACGGCAGCAACCTGTATCTGCCCCTTGACGAGTGTGCCGTAAGAGACCACACACGTACCGGGACCGACACACGTGTAAACCGTCCCGTTCAGCGTGCGACTGCCCGTAAAGCTCAGGGTCTCCTGTAGGCTTATCGGAATCTTGTCGCCGACGTTATATTGGCGAGCGTCTGTGTCGGTGGCTGCCGGCGCAGACCCTGTTGTGATGGTGAACGTGACACCCTCCGAAACCCCATTGACGCTCGCGCTGAGGGTGCTACTCGCACTCATTGGCGTGTATTCAGTACGTGCGTAGCCCCGAGCATCGGTTTGGACTGCGATGGCGCGTCCGTTCCCGCGCTGCGACAGCCGCCCCTGTCCCGTGCGGACACGGAAAACCACGCGGGCATCTGCAACGGGATCGTCGTCAGCATCAAGCACTCGGACGCGGAGCGGGTCATCCAGCGCCGTGTTCAGCGGGTTTCCACTGTATGTCGCTGAACCGCTAATCTCGATGCGACTCGGTTCGGGTGCGTCATCAGTCGTCGGGTCTGTCGGCTGCGCGCCCGCAGTGAAGCGGGATTGCGCTGGGGTGTATCCGTCAGCGCTGACAGTCAGGACATAGAGACCTGTCGTGGGAACCGTAACGGCTGTCTGTCCTGTACCCGTCGTCAGTATTACACCGACACCTACACTGACACCGCCATTGGTCACCGTGAACGCTAAGTTACGGCTCGGGGCGGGGGTCGCCCGCACGAGGATCGGTTGCTGGGTGCCGACCTGTGCGCCGTCTTTAGAGACCGTGAGGGTTCCCCCCTGGGAACGCCCGGGTACTCTGGGGGGTGCCCCGGCTGTGACTGTAATAGTTTCGGTTACCGTAGCAAACCCATCCGCAGCGGCTTCAAGCGTATAATCGCCAGCGGCAGTCGGGAGCGTAATCGTCGTGGCGGTGCCGGAACGGACTGTCTGCTGCCCCCCAGGGAGTGCCGTGCCCCTCAGCGTAACATCTAAACCTATAACATTCCTATTTTGTGCGGACGCAGCGGTCACCGTTACCGACCGCGTGGCACCTGTACCCGTTACAGTGATTGAAAGACTCCCGGGTAAGGTGTCGGTTACGGTAATCGTCTCTGAGTCACCGGTATAGTCTGCAGTCGTTGTTGCGGTGAGGACATAGTCCCCCGCGGTGGCTGGGAGCGTGAGTGTGCTTTCTAAGGGGGTCGGTCCCCTTGTCGGTGAAAGCGTTGCACCATTGTTGACGTTCAGAACGACAGATATGCCGGAGGCTGCAGTCCCCGCCCTGCTTGCAGTTACCGTAACAGTGCGCGTGTTGCCCGATCCTGAAGTGGCAATATTAAGGCTGCCTCTTGTTGTGACGGACGGCGGATCTGGGTCGCCACCGCCGCTGCTTCCGCCCCTAACGTTAAAAGTTCTCCGAATCGTATTCCCACTCCCCCCATCTCTCCCCGTTTCCTTCAGACTTACAGAAATCTGCAGCGTCCCTGACGCACCCTGTGGATCGTAAATGACCTGAGCGATGCCTACCGAATTGGTTATATCTATTACTTCGTCACCTTTATCAGGGTCACCAGAAAGAGGTGTATTCGTCAACTCTCCGCCCGAAATTGTTGTGAATTCGACATTTACATCTGCTGTTTCTATTCCATTATCCGTTACAGTGGCATATATGTCATATATATTAGAGTTACTCCGTTTCCGGCTTCGTATAGAAATGTCTCGTGTGGGTGTAGAAGTATCTACTGCTCTAACCGTTCTCGTTATGCCCACTGCCGTAACGGTAATCACCTGTTCTCCGCCAGCACTTCCGAATTCAAAGTCAACTATAGCTTTACCACTACTATTTGTTCGTACATGTAGTGTACTCTCGGCAGCGGGTGGATTTTTGAGGACCTTGTTGTTAGCATCAATTTTTTCATCACTCGAAGTGCTGGATGGATAACTCAGGAGGCCTCCCTGTGAGGTCGTATTAGCAACTTTAAACGTAACGGGGACACTGGAAACTGGTGCAGAGGGACTCGCCTCATCCATTACAGCAACTGTAATAGCAGAATCAACTTTCTTACCGGGTCTACCTGCAGTGAGGTCGGAACCTAAGGTTGGAGGATCCGACAGTTGAGGGCGTCCATAGATATAGAGACCGGTTGTTTCATTCCCGTTACCCGTAACCAGGGCTATGACTCTGTTCGTAGTTCCAGTGGTAGGGCGATCCGCAAGAGCCCCACCCGAGACACCTCTTCTTCCCATGCTCAACCATACTTCGGCACGACTGGATGTGGCGTTACCCGTCGAAAGTGACCTATAACGATTCCCCTCTTTTATATAGAGACTGCCGGACTCGAACGTATACGTAACTTCATTATGCCTGCTGTCACCTGCATAGATCTGAATATCGTTTCGATGGTCATAGGGATATCCGACACCATTGGTTACACCGCGAAGGCGAATGGTATCTGACAGGCTAACATCAAGTCTGTCCTTCACTACGTAGTATGTCCTAACGACACTCGTCGTCCGAGATTTGGAGGTATCGTAAGTTTCGGTGTACCTTACTGTAACTGTAACTTCTCCCGGGCTATTAACGGTGATAGTCTGATTACCGATAGTAGGGAGTGATGCGTCGTTATGGTTTGTACCATCATTACTATCATCATCTGTTTCTCTCCATGTATATGAAGTTACAGTTTTGCTATTATCAGTAGGATTTGGAAATTTCGCACCACCCCCACTGACAGAAAGAGAAACATATTCCCTAATATTGATCAGGTTGACGACTGTTGGAAAACCGTCTACGGTAATCGAGTCTCCCTCAGCTCTGTTATTAAGATCCTCTGGAGCAAAGTTAGGGGTAAAAGTGGATATCGCATCTGCGGTGCCCTGCACGCTGAACGCCAGCACAAGGGTCATCAGCATGCCCAAGACGGTTTTTCGTGTGGTTAAATTGTTCATGAAAGAATATACCTCTTTATTAGTTATCAGTAAATTCTGTAAAAAAGATGTGTTTACCTTGTCCTTTTCCTTGTTGAGTTGTCCCCCTGCTAGGGTGGGAGGGCGGCAGTTCCTGTTGGCACAGGACCTAGCAGTGCCGCCCCAACAAGGTAAGTATTTTAATGGAGCCAGGACTTACGCAAATTGTACAAATATCAGAGAATGCGCCGGAAAAAATCGGTAATTTCGATATTTTTACCCCCTAAGTCGGCGGGATCAGAGGGACTTTAAGACAGAATACGTAAGTCCTCACTATTTTAAGATAACCATTTTACGCAGTGCGGACATTGCGTCGGTCTCTAACTGATAGAAATAAATTCCGCTCGCCACCCGTTCACCGAGTGCATTTCGCCCATCCCAATACGCCGCACGCTCACGATCCCTGTAGTAGCCTGCGGATTGCTGACCCAACTGCAACGTCCGGATGACAATACCTTGAGCGTTGTAAATCGTGAGACGCACATCTGTGTCGGTTGCCAGTTCGTAGGGTATCCATGTTTCAGGATTAAACGGATTCGGATAGTTGGCGAGCAGTTGCGTTTTTCCGGGACGCGCTGTCGCCAGGAGCTGCTGCAAGTAGATCAGCGTCTTGAGTGCGTCGGGAGACCGATCGCCTGTCGCAATCAACAGATCAATCTGTTCTTGGATCTGTTCTCGCTCAAGCGCAGTCAAGAGGCTAGGTGCGAAAACAATGCCGTCACCCGTAAGCCCGCCGCCCCCACCTAGCGGCAACACGGGCACCGGAGCTTCAGTGACCGGGATGGTGAGTTTATCAAAACCCTCTCTATAGCCGCTTTCAAGAGCAGGGGGCGTATAAAAGACCGATGTCAAATCCGTATTTGTAAATCTATTGACTTTCACGACGACAGGACTGGCAGTGGCATACGTCGGTGTAAGCGTCACAGAATACCGATACAACAGTCCGTCCCGTCCCGTTGGCGGCAGCACATTCTGAGGGACGACTGTCTGCGTTGCTGAGGCATCCGCCAACTCTTGACCCCACTCCTGCTGCTGCCTGACATCATACGCCTGTAGCGCATTTTGAAGTACTATATACCTGTCATAAGCAAGCTTCTCCGCGTTATACGCTGCACGCTGATTATCCGCATCGGTACCATTCCATGCGTTAGATCGGTCAAATGCGAAGTTATAAGCAGCTGGGTCGGTAAAGGACCCTATATTCGGGGGAGGCAGCTCCGCTGCGCTTCTATCAAATTGTGCAGCTTCTATCGTAAAAGACCTCGGTACAGTCACTGTAAGGGGGGCAGTCCCCTGCGTGATGGGCGGTTGGACGACATCGTTAATCATCGGGAATGGCTGGTAATCCGCACCATTCCAAAGCACGAAATACCCTAGCGAGTAGTAGTATCGCCAAGGGGTACCTATGTCATAAACAGCCGTTTTTAGAGCCCTGACCCTGTCGATGAACTCGGCGGGGGCGGCACCCGCAGTATCATTCATATAAGTTGTGATATCGGCCTTTAACTGGGAAACAGTCCGTAGCGGCGGTCTGGGCCCAATTGCACCCGTGGTGATAAGATGCGTCGTAACCGCAGTTAAATCGACTGTATTTTGAGCTGTGGCCCCTAAAGCGACGGGGGTGCCGGCTGTCGCGTTCGTAACGTTGATATGCGCTGCCGTAAAGGACGCTGGCTTTTCACTGAGCGTGATGGTGACATTCACTGCCCCACTGGTAACCGGCTGTGTGGAACCGTCGGCTCTCTGAATACTATACACCCTCGGACCTCCAACCACATCGGCAGCCAGCACGCCAATATCAGCCGTGAATTCTCTACTCGTATCTGCGTTCAAGGCATCAACAGAGGGGATCCCTCCATTGACCTGGAGTTTTACTTTAGAGGTACCCGTTGTAACCGTGATACTTACCAAGAACGCTGTATCGGCTGTAGTGGGGTAGACAGGATGTCTCGCAGCGAGGACGACTGCCGGATCGTAGACATCATTGGCATCATACCCACTGATTTGAAGGTGGCTGGTTTCTAAGACGACTGCCTGATCGAAGTGAAGGATGACCTCAAGGGTATTATTCGCCGGGTACGCCAGCTGCAACCCGGCGGCAGTCCCTATATCCTCCGATGTGTCAAGGACCACGTTGAAGTCGGCGGCCATCGCAGGAGGTGCCCCAAAAGCAAGAACGACTGTTATCGCAAAACCCACTAACGAAACTGCTATTTCCTTTAATAACATTTGTTCCACCTCTTATTTTCAACATTAAACAAAATTAGGGAATGCCGCTAAACACTCCCTAATTTTGTGGTTAGGTTAGTTCAAACAAATTTTATCCCTGAAATAACCTTTTTGTTCCTACTCCTTATTGCGATGTCTTGAGTTCTCCCCACGTCAGCGTGGCTTTACCGGCAGCTCCTACATGCCCTTTCAGGCGGATACCGCGGGTCAGCATCTGACGATTCCCGTCGAGAGATACATCTTCAATTTGGTAGTAGTATACGACGTTAGGTTGCGCAGTTGTATCCGTATAGGTATACGTCTGCTTTTCACTCGTTGTGCCTGCGCCAGCGATCATCGTCGGGTTAACGACCCCGAACTGACCGTTGCGTTGATTACTCCGCTTGATGAAGAATCCAGCGTTGTTCAGCTCCGACTGCGTTGCCCAGGTAATCACGACTTGACCGGTCTGCTTATCCCGTGCGGGACGGAAGTGTGAGAGTTCGACGGGCAGCGGGCCACCGGCATCATAGCCAGGGGTCCCAGCATCTTCGTCGTCCCCGTAATACGTCTCAGGTCCCGAGACCAGAGGGGTAGCGGAGGCAAGGAGCCATCCGGCTGCCTCTGTTCCCTTGAGAGCCGTTCCGGCTTTCAACATTTCCCGACGGATCAAGGAACTCCGTTTCGGACCTTCAAGCATCATGAGATCCCAGTCTTCGCCAAGGTTACCGGCGATGTCTCCAAAGGTTGCGATGGCACCCTTTTGTGGGGGCACCAAGGAGACTCTGAAGCCTTCGTAGCTGAGCAACCGATACCGACCTTTCTGACCCAGTTGGGGCGCAAGGTTGAGGACCCGGTCTGCATGGATCTTATCTGATTTACGTCCGGATGCCCAAGCCACGGCCAAGAGCGATTGTCCGTCGCCAGCATTCCGTGTATCTTTACTGACATTCAGGATCTTACCGTCCAGTTTCACGGTGATCGCATTGCCACCCCCGAGAACCTCGGCATCTATGGCGTTATCAATCACCATCGCCCAACCGTCAAGCGACACTTCGCCTGTTCCAACGTGGGTAAGTTCGATCCACTGTGGGAACCTATCACTGCTGGTATCCACCATGATTTCAGTGATCATGATATCGGTGGCACCTGCTACGGGGGCCTCTGGAGGGCGAGTCACTTTTTTCTTCACTTCTGTCACCGGCTGAAGCGGGGACGCACCCGGGGTACCAACACGCTCCCCTATTGCCGTTGGGGCGAAATTCAGTGCCGGAACCGTAGAGGCGACCCACCCCGATGCCAACGTTCCATTTACGGCCGTTGTCTGCGTGTCATCCCTATACACACGCTGCATGGAGACGAGCCCTGTTGGCGGTACCACTGTGGTTACGCCTGCGGCTTGCTCACCCGTACCGCTTCTGCCGCTTCGTCCCTTAGTGACGATAGGCCATAAACTAGTGCCATTAAACGTCCCGGCCGTATCACGGAGGGTGACCCCCTGAGCGACGAATAAGGGATCCAGCGGGGGGGGTACCTGATTGGGATAAATATACTCAACTATCGGCAAGATACCGCTAGGCGTACCACTCACGTTTTGGATTTCAATCCACTGACTGAAGTTGTGCGGGGAGAGACTCGTATCCGTGCCCCACATAATCTCACTGATAATGACATCGACAGCCGCATAAACGTTAATGTTTCCACCGTTGCGAAAAAAGTTTTCCAAGTTCGGCATCTCTCCTTGGATTGACATATCTAAGAGTTGATATGACCGTTCTCGCTCGGATACGCGCGTCGCGCGATTCGTCACCGTAAAACCGGTCGCCGCGTCTATAACACCACCCGGTATATTAATACCAGAACCCTCAGCATTTGCGACCATAACTATGTAGGTACTATTGCTATGACCACTGGCGTGCACCGCCAGCACAGCCGGAAAGGCAAGTGCGAAAACTACGATTAAGCTTGTTAACGAAAATGCCATTTTCTTTGACAACATTCGTTTTATCTCCTTGTTCTTATGGAATAAAATTGTTGAGGCTAACCCTAAAATACGGCACCATCAATATTAACAATGACCCGAATCACACCGCTAGCTACTGTTGACTTCTTCACCGCACTCGCACTGACCGGGATGGTGAGTCTATTAAAATTCTCTGTATAGCCCGTTTCAAGCGTAGGCGGGTTATACGCGCCCGGATCCGAAGCCATATTTTGCCACCTATTGACTTTCACGACGACAGCACTGGCAGTGGCATACGTCGGCGTAAGCGTCACAGAATACGGATGCAACATCCCGTCACGACCCGTTGGCGGTAGCGAATTCTCAGCGATTTCCGTCGTCGTGCCTTCCCTCGCTGCCACAATCAACTCTTCATCCCGCTTCGTGATCTCCTTCACACGGTCTTCCTGTATCAGCTTCTGAAGGGCGATATACGCATCATATATCTCTTTTTCCTTCGTATAAGCAGCACGCTGATCACTAGCATTATTATCAGCGTTATCAGTACTCGCATCCAGAGTCAGTAGACCATATCGTCTGAATGCGAAGTTATAATCGTCTACAGTAGTGAAGTCCCCTACCTTAGGGCGTGTATAGTCCTTCGCTTTTTTACTTCTATCAAAGGACTCCGAAAGTATAACAATGGCGATTCCGCCAGTTGGAATACCCGCACCTGTTTCCGTAAGGTCCGCTGTCCCCTGCTTGGAAGGTGGTACTATCATCTTATCATACGTGCCACCGTCCCCTATCGGCATTGTCATCACGTTGTTTCCTGGGGCGGGGGCGGTGGCTGAAATCTCGCGCGTAAGTGTGACAGCACCTTGTTGAACGCCATCCTTGTTGTCGTGGTAGTACATTATGTCATCTTCGGCAGTTGCACCTATCTTCTTTCTTAAAGCAACGACCTCGGCAAGGTAACCGCCGGGGATTGTGTCGTTAGCCTCCATGTGTGCAGAAAGATAATGGTTGATACCCGCCATAGCACCATCCACCACAGCACCATCCGCATCCAGTATAGTGTCCAAAGAACCACCCGGATCTGTAGCAACGGCAACATCCGGCTTGGTAACACCATCCCTTATCTCTTTAACAGTAAGTGCTTCAAGTAATGGCTTGTCAATATGCGTCGCAAACTGAGTTAAACCGACTGCATTTTGACGTATAGTATTCAACTTGGCAGGAGTACCGGCTGTCGCATTGGTAACGTCGATATGCGCTGCCGTAAAGGACGCTGGCTTTTCACTGAGTGTGATGATGACATTCACTGCCCCACCGGTAAGCGGGAGTGCAGAACGGTCAGCTCTCCGAATCCCATACACCTTCGGGGTGATATCCACATCGGGACTATACAAGTAAATATCTGCCGTCAATGCTTTACTCATATTTTTGCTGAAGGCATTAGCAGACGCAATACCCTTAGCGATCATGAGGGCCACTCTGGATGTTTCTGCTGTAATCGTGATCTCTAACGTGAACTCATTAGCGGCATCGGCGGGGTCGACTTTAGCGACGACTACCGCTGGAATGTAAGTGCCCTTCATATTGAAACCACTGACGGAAACGTTAGTGGTTGCCAACTTCACGAATTCGCCAAACATAACATTAACCTTCAGGTTATTATCAGAAGGGCGCTCCACTTGCAGCCCGGGGGCAGCACCGATATCAGGCTGATCTGTATGTTCCGCAAGTGCCACGTTGAAGTTGGCTGCCATCGCAGCGGGTGCGACGAAAGCGAGCGCGAGAATTGCGATTAGACTTGTTAACGAAAATGCCATTTTCTTTGACAACATTCGTTTTATCTCCTTGTTCTTATGGAATAAAATTGTAAACCTAAACCTATAATAGCAGTCAGTTATCGGTTATCCGTTTTCAGTCCCAAGAGGGAAACTTTGATACCTCTCTGATCTGATAACTGACGACCGAAAGGATTTTCGTAGAAAATCCGTGTTGACACCTATTTCAAAATAAGAACGGATCCAGGGATTGTATCCATTCCGTATTGAACTTAACCTTTCATACGATTCTGTTATGTTCGGAATAGAAAAGGCAAGGATACACAAGCAACACTCGCAGCCTTGACAAGTGGATGCGCTGCGAAAGGCCCCCCCATCCTGATGAAAAGTGACTTTAGCGGAGAAGTCTATGGGAAACTTCTGAAAACCTATGTTTCAGCAACGGCAAATGGGTCTCTATTTTTTTATCGTTGAACAACAATTTCACCGAGATCCTCCTTTTTCCTTCAGCAAACTTCTGTGGGCCCAATTGTTGTTTAAACCTTTTAATTGTTTTAATTGTTTTAAGGGGGCGATCCACCCACGCCACATCTACATTCCCGAGTTTAAAGGTGAGAGTTTATAGGGTTAAAGGTGAGAGTTTATAGGGTTAAAGGTGAGAGTTTATAGGGTCAAAGGTGAGAGTTTATAGGGTCAAAGGTGAGAGTTTATAGGGAACCCCTTTGCTCCTAATCAGCGCAAGGGCAAAATGGGATTTTTGAGTTTAAAGGTGAGAGTTTATAGGGTTAAAGGTGAGAGTTTATAGGGAACCCCCCTGAACACCGCTCATAGCCAACGTCGAAACGGTGGAAAGGTGGGTTAAAGGTGAGAGTTTATAGGGTTAAAGGTGAGAAAAATATGGAAAATAATTAACCTTTATGATAGAATATAGATAAATGTTCAAAGGAGGTAAAACAAATGCTTTTAGCAGAAATCAAAGAAGTCATCAAAGCGAGTCCTGCCATCCAGATAGAGAGCAAGATTACACATTTACAGAGAAGAGCATGGAATGTGTTGCTCGCAAATGCTTACGACGAATTGCCAACCGCCGAGGTTCACCGGGTCAATGTTGCCGAGTTGGCGAAGAAACTCGGATTCAACTCTAAGAAACTCGACTATCTCAAGGAGACATTGGAGGCACTCGTCGATTGCAAAGTCAAGTGGAATCTTCTCAACAAAGACAAGCAGGAGAAATGGGGGGTGGCGAGTCTCTTATCGGAGGTAGAAATAGAAAAGGGTGTATGCACGTATGCGTTCACACCCTACCTACGCTATAAACTCTATAGTCCTCGCATTTACGCCAGGCTCAATCTGCAAATGCAAGACCGGTTCACTTGCCGATATGCCCTTATTCTCTGGGAGGTGTGTTTCGACTATTTCGACATTGCCCGCAAGGAAGGCGAAACACCGTTCATCTCACTTGAAACCTTCAAGGAACTCATCGGGCTTGATAAAGGTGAATACCCTGTGTTCAAATTTTTTAATCGAGATGTGATCAAACCCGCCATCAAGGAAATCAACGAACTGACAGGCTACTTCGTCGAAGTCGAACACAGGCGGCTCGGTCGGAAGATCGGCGAACTGAAGTTTAGAATCACCAAACTAAAACAACTCTCCAGCGATATTCCCGCACAAGAGACGGTCTTCGCCGATACCTACGACCTGCCCGAAATCGCCCGGGAGTTAGTCGAAGCCGGTGTTTCTCGGAAAGAGGCACTCCGGATCGCATCACAAGAATGGAACATAGTAGACGCGGACGCACTGCCGGAAACCGAGAAACCCGATTTTGCTGTGTATGTCGCCGAGAAAATCCAGCTCGCAGCGTCCGCCAGAAACGTTTCAAATTCCGGGGGCTTCATTATACAAGCCATCCGTGAGAACTACCGCGACCCGTTGTTAGCAGAGGCGCTTCAGCAAAAGAAGTTACAGGAACACCAAGCCATGCTTGAGGTATTGAAAGCCGATTTCAGCGAGAAAATGAGTGCGCTCCTCCAGCAAGCCGTGCGTGAGAACCCCGACCTCCTTGACCAAGCCGCTGCGAAAATCACCTCACGCTTCGCACTCACACGCTTGGAGACATATCCTTCGGTTGCCGATGCTTACAAAGTTGGCGGTATGGTGACCGGCGAAATTAACTATATCCTCGCCGAAGAATTCTGTCAGGACCTCCTGGCCCCTGTCCTTCAGCAGTATGAGGACGAAAAAGCACGCATCGAACAGAAATACCCTACTTTGTAGCATTGATAGATGCCGCCCTCGAAAATCAGATTGAAACCCTCACACAAGAAATTGAGCGGATGGGGATTGAGATTTTTCGCGAATGTTTTTTGTACCGCCGGGGTGCTTTTTGCGTTAATTCCAGTGGATTCCAATTGGAATGGAAGCATTTGGAAGCATTTGGAAAACATTGGAGGAGACTGGAATGCCAAAATTGACAGTTACGGAAGCTGAAAAGTTAGTCCCCGTCGGTAAGTCAACGATATACACCGATATGGATATAGGCAAGTTGGCTTTTGATTTGAATGCTCGCGGCAAGAAAGTTATTGACCCCGCAGAGTTGGAGCGCGTCTATGGTTTACTGAAACATCCGGAAATAAATGGAACCCCCGCTGGCAGCGAAAATGGAACACATCGGAAAAAGATGGAGGCTTCTGGAAACGGCAATGGAAAATCTCGGACGCACTCGGAACTCTCTGGAAACACCGATGAAGGCACGGGAGACGTTGGGTTTCTACACAGCGAGGTGGAACGTTTGAAAGCGGAGTTGGAAGATGCTGGAAAGCGTGAAACGAAATTCCTCGAACGTGAGGCGAAACTGGAAACTCGCGAGGCGAAACTCCTTGATATGCTGGCGATGGAACAGGAAAAGACAAAGATGTTGATGTTGCCACCGGGAGAGCCAGAACCGGTTAAGAAAAAGCGGAGTTGGTTTGGGTATTTTCGGCGGAAGCGGTAGATTTTAAGGAGATAAAGAATGGAAAAATGGATGGATAGAATGACGAATTGGGGCTCCTTGCAATTCCGTGGGTTCTAATGCTCCTAAATCCTTCAGGGTGTAGCCTCACCGGAGGCTCATAACACTTACGCCCGTGATGTAACCGTCCCGTTGTAAAAATCGCTTCAGAATCCGCTGTATCGCTTTGATGTGAGTGGAGCACAATATCTTCCCTCTGGATCGGTTTCTGAGGCGTTGAACGTCAGTAGCGTGCCGTTCCTGTGGCTAATTTTCAGAGGAAGGTCAGGACCCTTGGGTTGCATGTTACTGTTTGTTAACTCACACTGGGGTCTGGCAAATGTGCCGCATTTCTGCTGAAATTGAGAACAAACATTAACTGTGAGTATCAGGAGTGCCTGAATTGGAGGATTTTCTTCAATATTTGGACCTTTGAATCAAACAAAAACGGGCAAACGTTAAGTTCGGTGGGAAGGAGACCCACACACGGATGGCTCAAGTCCGAAAAAAAGCCGTCACCGTGTATCGGATTACGGAAACCCAGTTTTCTTTGGGCTTATGCGAGTAATCGTTGTTGGAAGGCATGAAAGGTGTCAACCACGGAAGCCTCGATATTCAGCTGCTTGAGTCGGTTAAGGTCTTCAATGGAAACCTCGAGTGCGGGTGTGAGTGTGTCAAGGTCAGCGTCAGGGAAGCGTGTATTGAGGATGGCGAGGGTGCTTTCGAGGCTCGTCCGCCGCGCCCCTTGTTGTATGCCTTGTTGTATGCCTTGTTGTATGCCTTGTTGTATGCCTTGTTGAAGTCCGCGTTGTTCGCTGATTTCAATGATAGATTCAGCCATGTTGACGATCTCCTGATTCTGTGTATGCTCTTCAGCGAGGATACTGAGGAAGAGTTGATGTTCGTCTGCGTCTCTACGGTGTAGGATGAGGAGGAAGAGATACAAGATGGCGCCCGTATATTCCTCTGCGTCGCGTGTGTGCAAGTCCCGGAGTCCTTCTAAAGCGTCAAGGAGTGCTTTCCGCATAACGGGTGTCTCGGATGTCTCGTGCTGCAGGACGGTTAATAACCATCCCAAGGGGTGCCCAGTTTGTGTGAGTTCTTCGGGGTCAGTGGCTTTGACATCGAGGAGCAGGGTGTCGAAAGTTGGGACGAACCGTTTGAGAACCTCAGGGATGTCCATGAGAGGTGTTAGAGAGATGGGTGCTTTCCATTCTCGGGTGCCGGTGTAAAAGACGATCGGCACGATGGGTGTCACCCGCCACTCTGCCTGTGGGCGTTTCTCTTCGTCCCAGAGCCGTCGCTCCTCCATCCATATCTGCGTCATGTAAGAGAGCAGCCGCAACCGTTGTTTAGGACTTATACAAATCTCACATAAGTGTTAAAATGTATTAGAATCTATACAAATCTAACACACGTGTTTGACTGCTGCCGTAATTCCTGATTCAACGTCCACTGCCACTCAACGAGGTCTTACACGGACTCCACAGGCGTTTTACGTCTCCTCGCAACTCGTGGCGACGGTTTAAGGTCATTTTTCTACACTGGGCAGAGATTAATAGCAGCGTTGAGGTCTCTGTCACATTCAAAGCCACATTCGCAGCAGTGATATATGCGTTCAGAAAGCACCAAATCTACTTTCTTGTGTCCGCAGTTGCTACAGGTTTTACGACTGGAAACCAAGAATTGGGGTGCTTCAGTTATCGGTATACCACGCCTATCTGCTTTGTATTTGAGTTTTGTTAGAAAGCCACCAAGTGCTGAATCGGATAATGCTTTGGCAAGTTTCCTATTCTTTAGCATATTGGTAACCTTAAGCGTCTCAATACCGATAGCAGCGGCTTTACGGACAATCCGTATCGTTGCTTGGTGGTGAGCGTCCTCACGGATATTCGCAATACGTGCATGAACAGAGGTGAGTATAGACTTCGCTTTATACCAATTCTGACTCCCTTTTTGACGACGCGATAGACTACGGTTCGCACGTGCCAACTTACGTTCATATCGCTTGAGTGGTCGTGGGTTGTCGTAAGTATCACCATTAGAACAAGTCGCAAGCGTATTGATACCTACATCAATACCGATAGGTGCTTTATCGTCAAAGAGTGGGGGTTGGTGCTTATAGTTGCTGGAATCCAATCGTCTGACGGTGATAGATACATACCACTTGTCGTTACGCTTGGAGACAACGACTTTTGTGATTTCACCACTATATCGCAATTCTTCACGCATGCGTATCCAACCTATCTTTGGAAGGTTGACACGTTTTTTACAGACGTCAACAGTTCCTTCGCCATTGTCTGCTTGGTAAGAGCATTTACCACTTCGGTTCTTATAGACAGGGAACTTATTTTGTCCTTTTTTCCAACGTGTTACAGCGTCTCCAAGATTGTGAATAGCATTCTTTGACGCATTCTGTGAGAGGTCTTTACACCCGTCAAACGTGTCGTATTTGACAGCATTGAATTCACGCTTTATGTCAACATGACTTCGCCATTGGTCTTGATCTAAACCGACTTTGAAAGACGATAAAGCGAAGTTGAAGGCAACACGGGCATAGCCAGCGTGCTGGGTTTCCATAAGCGTGGCTTCCTTATTATTCGGATTGAGTGCTATCTTCTGTGTTCGGAGGTCCAAGATTGAGTTCCAATTGTTCTTTTTCAGAAGCATAAGGTATCCTGCAACCTACAGGTTGCAGAGATTACCTTTTTGCTTCTGCTCCGCTTCGGATACAATATTCTCTATTTCCGCTGCCATTTTCTTGGATTTATGAGAACGTCGTCCGTAGAGTTTCGCACAAAACACCGTCATGATTTCCATTACATCACGAGTCAGTTCTTCCTCAAAAGAAGGTTGTTCGCCTTTATTGATAATGACAACCTCTATGCCTTTGAGTTCACAGATACGAAAAACTATCTCTGCGCCAAAACGGAGCAATCTGTCTTTGTGTGTGATAACCAGTCGGGACATTTGTCCATGCACCATTAACTCAAGGAGGCGGAGAAGACCTTTCTTATTGTAATTCAGGTTTCCACTGCCGAGGTCTCTTATGATTTCAGTCTGCCACCCATTCTTATTACAAAATGCCTCAAGGACAGCATGCTGACGTTCTAAATCTTCCTTTTGATCAGAACTTGAGACGCGGGCATAAGCAATCGTAGGATAAGATAAATCATTGACACCCAGAAGTTCTGCTAAATCATACATGCGTTGACCGCCGGGAGTGCGGTGAGAAGGCATAATCTTACCTTCCATTTCCCAATTCCGAAGTGCCTGAACGGACACACCTAAGAGCTTAGCAGCCTCGCCAATCTTAACAAATCTATTATTCATACAGATATTATAGCAGAAAATAAAGGGTTTGTCAAGTAAAAAACTACATAACTTTAGATTTTATGAGGTTCTTATAGGTTTTAGTAGGTTTTTATAGAAAAATCCTAACTGCAACTTACCCCATCGACCGATCGACTGTGGATGGGTGTTCTATAAGAAGATAGACGATCACTTCCTTGGATGTCTCAGCGGGCAGCCGAAACGGGATACGGAAGACCCTATCGGATTCTTGGGTCCGCAGTTCATCGGTGATGAAACTCCGGTTGAGTTGCTCGACGTGCGCAAAGTCAAGGGCATCGGCGAGTTCACTGCCAAACATTCTCAGCAACGCCTCAAGGTGTTCGCACTGCCGGATCAACCATCTCGCACGCCTATCCGGGAACTGCTGGGTTGAAACATTTGACAACTCCCGAAGGTCGCGGTCTCTGAACATCTCTCCTCCTCTTGAGACGCGGCACCCTGACAAGCAGCGCACGCATCTAACTGCTATCAGAAAGTCTAACACACCTCAAGTCCCTTGGTCAAGGGAAAAAATCACCCGAGAAAAATCAGTTGTTTTTCTGGGGGAAGGGGTGTATAATAAGCGTATATGTTGAACATCAACGAAGTTGTCTCTTTTTTCAGGGACTCGCTGGGTCAGTTTTCAGATAGGAGTGCGAAATGGTTGTTATCCAACCCGGAGCACCTCCGGGGTCTGCTTGAAATCATCGGTAGCGATCTGGCGAGTTCTCTGGATTTCAGCAAAGTCGAACGCGTCAACACGACGTTTGTCGCTGATAATCTCCGCGAACAAGAATCGGATCTGGTGTTCCTCTTACCCTTCCGGGACACCGATGCGACAGAGGTGCTGATCTACATCCTCATTGAACATCAATCGACGAGAGACCCTGTGATGGGGTTTCGGTTGCTGTTTTATATGTGTCAGGTCTGGGATCAACAGCGTCAGCAGTGGGTCTCCGAGAACGTCCCGAAAAGTGAGTGGCGGTTTCGTCCGATCATCCCCGTGGTATTTTACACGGGTTCACAGGCATGGAAACCAACACCGCCCTCGCTTGAGGCGTTGATGGATGTCCCGCAGGCACTGCTGCGCTTTCTTCCAAGGTTCGAGACGCTTTTTCTCAGCGTCAAGACCGAACCCGATGCGAACCTCGTGAAGACCGACAGTCCCTTCGGGTGGCTCATGACGGTCTTCAAACATGAGGACGCTCCTGAGACAGCCGTGTTCGTCTCTGCCTTAGAACGGTTGGGTGAACATCTCGGCACTCTCAGCGACTCGGAGCGGGGGGCGTGGGAGCAGGCGATCTACTATCTTTACCTCTTAGTTTTCTATCGGCGGTCGGTCGACGAACGCAGCACCTTAGAGAAGATCCTCTCTGAGCACCAAAAGGCTTTGAAACTCTCAGAACAGGAGGTAGAACTCATGCAAAGCATGGCAGAACATTACTTACAACAAGGCATACAACAAGGCATCGAACAAGGTAGACAACAAGGCATCGAACAAGGGGCGCGGCAGATGAGTCTTGAAAGCACCTTGACGATCCTCACCGAACGGTTCCCAAACGCGGATGTCAATACCGTCAAGCCGCTCCTTGAAACCATTGAGGATCTCAACCGGCTCCGGCAGTTGAACCGAGATGCCTTGATCGCCAGAAGTTTTTATGCCTTCCGAGAAGGCTTAGACGCCTGAGCGGTGGTATCCGATACCTTTTAGAAAGACAACCGCAGACGCGAGGTAGAAACCGCGCCTG
>CBDCUX010000003.1:0-2302 GCA_965222805.1 Candidatus Poribacteria bacterium | reverse complement strand
GGGACGGATGTTTTTCTGCTTGAGTTCCTTCAGTTTCGATGCCAGCGCGTCCATATCCATACCGTCGGTATAGTCCATAGATACGCCTTCGATATTCGCCTTGAAATGCCGCATGATGCCCAAGGTACCGCTATAAGTATATTCTTCTGTTAGCACCGTATCACCCGGGTTGATAAATGTGCCAAGCACCAATTCCAGTGCCTGCATGGAACCGGAGGTAATTGAGATGTTATCTATCGGCAGTGGGATACCTTCACGCCGTTCAAACCGCATGGATGCCAGTTCACGCAAACCGCTATAGCCAGATTCACCCGGATAATTGACCAAATCGCCGCCCAATTTTCGGAGTGCCTTCTCACTCGCCGCAATGAGCCCTTCCGTCGGGAACGTATACGGATCCGGACGACCGCCTGTAAAAGCAAAATCTTTCATAAATAATATGCTCCTTCTTGTAGACAGATGCCTCTTAACATCTAATTATAACAAACTTCCCGAAAAAAATCAATGTGTTGTCAGCGGTTAGCCAGGGTCATTTAGTTTTAAACAAATTCTCGGATTGTCTAAATTTTTGGATCCTCTTTTTCAAGTCCGGCGCGGTTGCAAACCGCGCCTACCGGGCCTGGGGGTCCAAAATCGGGCTAAAAACCGAAAACTATAGTAAAGTTTAGAATTAATAGGACACTCTGTGCCGGTTCGGTTAGGAAACCGAACCTACCGGGGGATGAAAGTGTCTCTTTATTTTTACGATTCACTATAAATAGCCCTGGATAACTGACTGCGCATCCTTGACACCAATTCCACAATGTGCTATACTTTCGCTATCTTTTTAGAAACAGAACCGTACACGCATTTATCGAAATGACAGTCCGAAACCCGCTCCCAGATCTCACATTTGAACCGATGCATTCCGACGATCTGCAACAAGTCTTAGAAATCGAAAACCAATGCTTTGAGGATCCGTGGAGCAAGACCTATTTCACGGTGTCCCTGAAACGTCCCAGGTCGTATGAACGTTTTTACGTCGCACGGCGTGAGGATACCGTCGTCGGCTACATCATCTTTAACGTCCTTCATGAAGAAGCACATATCCTGAACATCGCGGTACCACCTGCCAATCAGCGACAAGGCATCGGCAAATACTTGCTCGCTTCAGCCTTAGAGATGATACAGGCAGATGACGGACACGAGGTGTTCTTGGAAGTCGCCGTCAGCAATCTACCGGCGCAATATCTTTACCGTCAATTCGGGTTCCGCATCTGTGGCATCCGAAAAAACTACTACGGACGCTATAAAGACGCTTACGTCTATCGCAAAGGAGCAGACACCGATGCTACTTAACCTCTTAAGCCATACAATCTCAGCGACCCCAACCCTATCGCTCTCAACCCGCCGACAAGAGGCACGAACCGTCGGCAGAAACGGTTGGCGCGTCATCGAAGAAGAGGTACAGTGGAATCCCTCTGAAACCACTATCATCGTCGTCGATATGTGGAACGAACACTGGTCCTGGGGCGCAACAGAACGCGTAAACGTGATGGCACCTCGGATGAACATCGTGCTTGGACGCGCAAGACAGAACGGCGTGCAGATTATCCATGCACCCTCCGACACGATGGATTTCTACGAAGCACACCCGGCGCGCCTCTCAGTCTTGGAACTCCCACACGCCGACCCGCCCGCCGAACGCGAGATGCCCGATCCGCCTCAACCTGTTGATGCCTCCGATGGTGGCTCAGATACCGGCGAAGCCGAAAGTTTCAAAGCGTGGCATCGCCAGCATCCAGTCATTGAAATCGACGATACCGATGCCATCAGCGACAACGGGCAGGAGGTCTACAACCTACTCCATCACAACGGCATCAAGAACATCATCTTCATGGGGGTACACACAAATATGTGCGTGCTTGGACGCTCTTTTGCGATTAAACAGATGGTGCGCTGGGGTTTTAACGCAGTGCTCGCACGCGACCTCACCGATGCGATGTATAATCCGTTCAAACCACCGTATGTTAGCCACGAAGCAGGCACGCAGTTAATCATCGAATACATTGAGAAGTTCTGGTGTCCCACAATCCTGAGCGGCGATCTAACGACCCCAAAGGTGTGAAATAGCTATCAGTACTGACAACTATCCACAAACAAAAAGCCCGCGGTAACATAAATACCGCGGGCTTTTTTATCTTCAACATGTACGCTTATCGACGGTCGTCTTTCAGGGCACCCCACGTTGTTGTGACTTTCTGCTTCGGATCCACAGCAGTGCTTGTAGCAGGCACTACCTCCAAAGCACTAAACATCGCAT
>CBDCUX010000002.1:0-40275 GCA_965222805.1 Candidatus Poribacteria bacterium | reverse complement strand
GACGCAATTTATGACACCGCCCACGCAGCGCTCACCACACTGGCTAACAATACTAGCGACACTCAAGAAACCCGTGAGGCGATAGATTCAATCCAAAAGCTACTCTATCGCTATCATGAAGCAACAGACACACTAGAAAGCATTGAAGCAAAGCTCTTTCATTTTGCAAAAAAGGAGAACTAATTTGACACTAAATGAAGACCGCTTCCGTAGAGCGTGTCGTGGCGCCGGGCAAGTTCACATCGCCCGGCATCTCGGCATTTACCCGTGGACGTTATGTTATAAACTCAAAGACCCGGCAAACAAGCTGCGAGTCTCGGAGTTCCTGAGCATCTGCGCGTTCCTTGATGAATCACCCAACCACTTTTTCATAGGAGATTGACACATGAAATTAGCCGGATATATAGAACGCTACGAGAAACACAAGGCCATGATGGAACGCATGAAATCCAATGGCAGCTTAAACAAATTACATGACCGAGACAAATCCCGATGGGGCAAATTATATCGACGCCTCGGATATCTTGAAGAGGCTGTCCGCTCCCGCGAAGGAGAAATTACATGACTTTGAAGATGCACACAATCATCGGCGAATGTCACTTGTTGCTTGATATTCAACCAGATGTGGTTGTCTGTACTCGCGTGTTTGATAATACGGAAGTACGGTTTACCACTGTCCCGGAAGCCGTGACATACGCATTAGAAGACATCCGAGCCACAAATATCATTCTTATGCGCCAATACACGGAGTTGGGCAGGACAAATGCCAGCCCCGGTTTCCGACAGTATTTAGCAGACAACTAAGCCTTTACCCCTCCCCAACCGGTTCCACGGTGTCGGGATCAATCAACACCGGCACCGTCTCACCATCGACACGCACCAACACAGACGGCGCGAATAGTGCCACGTCCAGCACAGTCGCTTCGACCGTGTCCGGGCTGGCACTATCTGTTCGCACTTGAACTGTGTCGCCGTTCTGCATCTTCCTTTTACGCTCCGCCTATTCTGCCAAACGCACCGGGACGCAAGACGTTGAAGTCCAACAGCATCTGCCCGACGAACCGCACTTGGTTCGTGTCCAGCAGTGTGTAAGGATCAACTTCAATCTCCAAATCCTGCCACAAGACCAACGCCGCTTCGTTCCAATCCGCCATGAACGCTTCCTGTTTGAGCGCCGTAGTGCCAACAATCTGGCTGGTCACTTCAACCGGCACGCCGTCGATCGTTCCGTCTTTACCGATGACCGGCATCTCGGAATGATCGTGCATCTTCTGAGCGCGTTTGCAATCGTGCGCGAAACGCCAACTGCCGAACCACTTGAGATTACGGGTCGGAATGTTATTCACGCCGATATCGCTCCAGAGTGTCAAGATGTTACTGTAGACATTAGCTGTCGTCCACGTCACGGATTCAATCCCCGTGGTGGCTTTGACGCCGGTAGTGTCTAACGACGTCGTCGTTCCGAGCCCGTAGAACATAGAGGTGTCTACCTCTTTCGCGATTCCGATTGCGATGTCGTTCCGCACAAACGCCTCTAGGTCGGGATTGGCTTGAATCAACACCGTCCTCGACACATGCGATTTGACGGTGAGCCGTTTCATCGTGAACGAAACCTGTGTGAACGTCGGATTGTCTTCGTCCGCCGCTCCGGTTTCGGCTTTCCATGTCGGCGTCACTTTGGAATCCTGTCCCGGAAAGTCCACAGTATCGCCCGTCACGGTATACGCCGGCACGTTTTGGAGTGCAAGCGTGTTCTCGACGAGTACGGCGATAAGACTTCGCAGCTGGTCGTCCACAAGGAAACCGCCGCTGGCATCTGTGCCTGCAACCATCGCGCGCTTGCCGTATCGCGTGCCCGGGTGTAATTTGCGCGAGCCAAACAAGACTTGATCAGTCATGATGGGCCCACCCACTGGTCGCTTAGAGCGGTACGGATTATCCAAAATCTCTTGCGGGATAATCGCGCCGGGCGTTTCGCGGTTGTCGCGTTTACAGATCTGATGGGACAAATCAAGTTCAAAGCCCGCCGCCTTTTGAGCGTTCGGCGATTCTCTGTTAGCAATCGCCGACATAACCCGTTGGAACGAGTAGTTGTCCTTCTGTTTCTGGGTCAAGCCCAGTTCATATATTCCCCAAGTCATGCTTAAAGCCCTCCTTTTCGTCTTTTGGACGGTTTAAGCAGTCCTCTGGAGTGCGATGAATGCTTCGTCATACGCGAAGCCGCAATCGACGCGGTAGAACCCGACAACCCGAATTTGACTCGTGTCGAGGTTAGTGTATGGATCAATCACTAAGTCCAGACCGCCCCACATTGCCACGAGCAAATATGTCCAATTCGCGACAAAAGCATGGTCGGCGTTTACAAGGTCGGTCGTAGTTCCAAACGCATGTTGCGTTCCTTGCTTGATTTGGCTGGTCGCGCTCGCCGGGAAGTCGCAAATCATATCCTCGTACCAAATCGGGATAGAGCCGTTCGTGAGCATAGCCACTTGTTTCGCATCTTTCCAGAACTTCCACGAAGCTATCCATTCCATGCCCATGCCCATCGGAATTTTGTTGTTGCCCATATTTTCGATAGCGGACAGAGTATCCGAATAGGCAAGATTGGCTTTCGTGTAGTTAATTAACTGCGTACGTTCAGATGCCGTGGTTGAACCGATAGCGTTAATCGTTCCCACACCGCCGATTTGATTGCTGGCGCCGCTGCCGTAAATCAGGGCATCGTCCAATACCTCGCCGAGACCGCGCATTATATTACGCCGTGCGAGGTTTTCAGCGTCGAGCGAAGACTGAATCGCGAATGTCCGCGAGAACCGACTCAGGACGCGGAGCTCTTTCGGCGACAACGTTATATTCTCAAACGTCGGGTTGCTTTCGTCTGCCGCGGCAATCTCGCCTTTCCATGTCGCGGTCACTCTGCCGTCCTGTTTCGGGATACTGATATCGCCTTTGACGTCCATCAACATCGTCGATGCGCGGCTCACTGCAAATTCGCCGTAGAGCACATCGATAAAGTTTTCCGGGCGCAACTCGGAATCCACCAGATAACCACCGCTGGCGTCCGTTCCGGCGATGACCGCGCGCTGTTGGAGATGTAGTTTCTCTGCTTGTCGCGCTCTCCATTCGGAAGCCGTACCAACGATGCTTCCGGGGACGGCTAAACCATGAACTTCCATGCCGGCGCTGCGCCGTCTGGTAGCTTCTTCGTCGCAAATCTCTTTTTCAAAGCCGCCGCGTTTACCTTCGAAACCTTCCAGTTTACCGACCATCAATTCGGTAATACGGAATTTGTCTTTGTCTTTCGGCTCAACGGCCGTACTCTCGAACCGGTTCTCTTTGTTAAGATCGACCGAGAGCTCGCCGGTCTTGGGATCGATTTCCGCGCGAGACGCCTTCATCTCTTTCAACACTTCGCTCTGGAAATCCTCGAAAGACTGTTGGTTTTGGACTGCGCGATACGCTTTTTCGGTATCAATTTCCATGTCGCGCGCCAGTGCGAAAATCTTGTGAGCTTCCGCGCCGTAGGTCTCGTCGCCGGTGGTGGTTGTCGTCGTCGTCTCCTTGCGCTTTTCTGCCGCTATGATTGCCTCTGTCGCTTCTTTTGCCTTTGCGTCAGCCTCTGCCTTTGCCTTTGCTTCCTCCGCTTTGGCTCTTACTTCGGCTTCCGCTTTTTCGGCTTCGGGATTGCCGCCCGCGTGCCTTGTCAACATATCGTCATCCTCCTCGCTATCAGGTTGTAGTTCAAACATATAGTCTTTCCGCTCTGCGCGAATGACTTCGGCAGTATCATCTGCGGGAAACGTTACCAACGAAATTTCACGCGGCGCCCAATCAGTTGCAATCCATAGTGGATTATCGGTGTCCGCATCTTCGACAGTCCATTCATGTACTTCATATCCAACGGAGATACAGGATCTGATACCCTCGGTCACGTCTTGATAGTATTCAGTGGCACGTTGTGAGTTGCCAAATCGTACAATCGCATAGCCCTTGCCATCGGCGATTCGTGCGGAATCGATAACACCAATCTGATTATCGGAGTCCCATGTCCTGTGATCAATCAACAGTGGTGATTTCTTAGCGTTGAGGTACGACAAATCGACGTTGCTGTTCCCGTGCTCCAGTCTTTCTTTGCCGTACCACATGTCCACTTCTTCGTCACTCGAAAACACGACTTCAACGGTACGATCCTCGTTGGCTTCGATGGGTTTAGCCCTGCCAATGAATTCAAACCGCTGAAACTTCTTGCGTCCGTCTTTAGCTTGCTTATAATGCTTGTCACGCAGCACTTGTGCCATCGGCATTGCCCTCCATCACTTTACCAAGTATCTCCTCTACTGTCGCCGGATTTTGCGCGAAGATGCCCGCGACAATCTCTTCGTGAACCCCCTTCGCTATCATCGTATCCCAATCCGTCGCCATTGTCTCCCACACTTCCTCGGGGTCGCCGCCCATCTCTTTGATAATCTGAGACGGCGCTTTGAGTCCGGTCTTGACAGCCATTTGATTCGCGCTGGCTTCCGATTTCGGGTCAATCCACGCCCAGCGCTTCGGCGTCCACACCGGTTTGCAGTAATCGTTGATTTTGTCCATCATGAGTGGCTTGCTACCCACCATGATTCTGCCTTTCATGATAGCGGCGATCAACCAGCGTTTGAAAAGCGGATCCAAGAACTTGTTGACCAGAATGCCTTGCAGCATTTTATAGTTCTCTCGCACTTCCAACGCGCCCTGCCGGATACTGGAATAATTGACGCTGGTCAGGTCGCCGGACAGGTCGGCATAAGGAACGGAGAAACCCATCGCGGCGAACTGGAGCATCGTGCGCATGTAGCTCTCAAACTCGTTATTCGGATATTCCGGTGACCATGCGGACAAGTCGAATCCGGGCGGCAGCATGTTCATCGATCCCGGCGTGAGGTCTATGTCGCTTTTGTCGATTGCGCTTTCGGGAATCGGGTTATCATCGGCATCCAGAACCACGTCACCGTTCTCGTCAGTTTTATACGTAATCGCCTCTGGCGTCATGTCGCTTTGCCTGAGGAATCCAACCTTGCTCGCTCCGACACGGGCGTTCTGGAGTGCCGCTTCCGCGTATTTTCCAATCATGTACAGCGTCTCGGCAGCGGTCTGTCCCAACGGGAGCCCCCGCGCCTGTCCCACCTGCTCTTTGATGAAGCCGTGCAGCATGTTCTTTGCTTCAATCCAGTCCGCGCTACTATGCACATCTACGTCATAGCGAATGATGTCGTCTTCGTTGAGCGAATACTGTTTCGGCTTGCCGGTCGCCTTGTCAAACAGTATACCGTTCTTGTAGACCTCTGTGCTCTCTGCCCTCCGATATCGGGATGACGACGACGGCGGAATCCGCATCGCGTCGATAATCTGAATCTTTATGCCGTGCTCGTATTCGTCGTCTTCGTGGATTTGGACAAAGAAATCACCGTCCGTCACCATCGACGTTAAGCAAAGCTCTTGATATTCTTGGAGGTTGCTCAACTCGGCGGTGTCGAGATACATCGCTTTGGAGAAGTCTTTCCACGCCTCCTCAATCGCGTCGTTGGTTTTCATGTCGAGCTTGCCGTTCATGAGTTTGACGTGACTCTGCAACCGGACGCCGTGCTCGCCGACGACATTGTGTTTCATGATACGGAGCGCCGCTTTCCCGTGCGAATTGTTGAGGCATATCTCCCGCATTCTGCCAACCAGCTTCGTTTGGCTGCGGTCAGTAAAGTTGACTGGTGGAACCGGACGTGCGCTCCACTTCTTTACCAAATCCTCGCTCTGGAGATCGTTGATGCTGCGCGTGCCTATCTTGTAGCCTTTGCGCTTCTCCGAGATGAGCTTGCCTATCGATTTTCTAAAGGGATTCCACACTATGTGAACCTAACCTCGCCAAATATGGATTGACCGTTCTCGTCGAGACACCGGCGCGTGTATTCCGTCTTGAGTTTCATCAAAGCATCCACGTCCATCTTGTACAACTGGCGTCCGTTGATGGTGTAAGACTGGATGTCCTTATCAACTTTGCCCTCAAGAATGTCCTCGATGGCTTTCAGCGTGCGTCTGTTTTGAGTGCCTGCGGGTGCTGTCATTGTTTATTCTCTGATTCCAGTAGGTCAAAAGCTGCCATGGTCACACGAAAAAGGGTATTATCACGGGCAATAAACCCCAAATCCTCCAATTCCAACATCGCGGCATAGTATAAAGCGTCATGTCCGCTGCTATCGATTGTGCGCGGAAAGTGATTTGTGATTTCCCAGCGCGTCGCCGATTCCTGTCCGTTGATGAAATCTAACACCGCGCGTTGCCGCGTCCTTGCCGCTTTTCCCAAATCATCAAGATTCGCCATTTTGTCCCCTTTATGCGTTATCATCTATGTCTTCGAAGTTACGATTGTCTCTCGCGGCTTCCGTCCACATTATTGCTTGCTCGACATTCGTAATTGATACAGACAAGAATCTAGCCCGTTCGCTCGCCTCATCTCTCGGTATTGTTGTTCTCAACCGCTTAAGTTCCATTAGCCCGAATCGCAACGTTTGAAGCGCACTTACAACACCTTGATTCTCCCCTGCCACTGTTTTAGTATTGTTCATTGAAATCCGTTCGTTGTTCCTCGCGTGCTTTATAATCTGCGTTATATTTGCGCACAATTCGTTGCGCGTGCCGCTTGCCTATTCCCCACGACTTGCATATATGCTTGTAATTGCCGCCCGATTTCCAATCCAGCCAGATCTTACATTCGTCTTCGGGAGATAGGTGTGTGTCATTCGGATGCCCATGTGTTCTTAAAACTCTTGATTGTCGGTCGTTTCGCCGCCCGTTTGCCGGATTTGAAGTATCCGTGCCGCACGTTGTTCTGCAAATCGGGATTCAAGATGTGGAGCACCGCGTAGTTGTAGACCGCGCAATCAAGTGCTTCGTTGTCGTCGTGGTCTTTCTTTGTCCACTTTAACCGATTCGTTTTCGGGTTCAGCATCAGCATCTCGGACGTGAGCTGGTTGAAATAGTCCGTACCGGCGCGGTCTGTCGGGAAATGGCAGTAGCCATGCCCAACTTTCGTGATATTCAGCCGCATCATGAGGACGCGCTTCATCATGTCCACCGCGAGCGTGTGAACCGGTGGTCTCACTTTCCCGTTCTGCATCAGCATCGGTTTCGTGCTCTTGAGCATCTCCCGATTCCAACCGCCGACACCCTTCAGCGCGAATACCGGCGGCGGCTTCCGTCCCTGCCGGAATACGACTTCATAGATCGCCAGTGTATTGAATCCACTGTCAATCCCGATGCCGGAGACGAACATTCGCGCATCGCCGGTGCAAATAAAGCCTTTATTCAAGAACGCCAACCATTTCTTGTAGCACTCGTCGCGCGGGTCGCTGGTGTCGCCGTGAAAGACTTCATACGCGATATTCCAACGTTCCTCGCCCGTCCCCCAGCCGCATACCTCAATTTCCAGCCGGTCTTTCTGCACGTCCGTCCCGGCAGTAAGTATCTTCACTCCGTCCGGCACTTGCACGCCGTAATCCTCCACTCGCTCTGCCAGTTCATGTTCGTCCGCCGACTCGCCAGTGTGTTCATGCGGCAATCCAAGGCATGTATTGTAGAACGTCGATTTATCTTTGCCCGGATCGTTCTCCACGTCCAGATAGTTTTGGACGATGTCCTGTAGCCGGCGGAGCGGGCTGTAAAGTGCTGATAACTGGAAGCTGGCGTGGCCGCGCGTCGGTTTTTCGGCAATCCAACCGGCGCCGTCCGCCTCCGCGTACCGTACCATTCTGATTCGCTGCGTATCATTGAATCCTACTCCGCATTCCGGGCAATGGATCATCGCCGAGGATACGTTCTCTTTGTCGTACCTCACATGCTCCCACTCGAAGACGTGTTTATGCTCGCAATCGGGACACATAACGTGATATCGCCGTTTGTCGCCGCGTTCGTAGGCTTGCTCAATCCACGACTTGCCGGTGACCGTCGGCGTCGAGATTTCTATCAGTTTCCGCTTCTCGCCAAACGTTTCCGACCGCTGGCGCAGTAGATTGACCGGGTGTCCCTCCTCGGTGCTCTCGTATGCCTCCGCTTCGTCGCATATCACTATCGGAGCGGAGATGCCGCGCATGGTGTTCGTCGACCCCGCCCACGCGAGGTACAAAGCGCCGCCCGCAAACGTTTTCATGAATGCGTTGTTTGCGCCTTCGCGCCCGCGCGGCTTGGCGTAGGTGTTTTGAAGCACCGGATTCGCGGCGACCATCGGCTCAAACTTGCCTTCGAGAAACTTTTTCATATCGGTCTGCGTCGGCTGCATCAATACTTGCGACATCGGCTCGTGCGCCGTGTGATACCCCATGAAGCATAGCGCTATCGTCGTTTTTCCGACTTGCGCGGCAGACATCACCGAGATTCTGTTGATTGATGGGTCAACACAAGTGTCCAAGATTGCGCGTTGTGTCGGCGTTTCACGAAAGGATATCTTTCCCGGCCTCGCGTTGCCCGCCGGCACTAGCACGTTCAGTTCCGCCCACCGGGACGGGAGGAATCGTTCTTTCGGCGTGTAGCGTGCTAGATTAAGTGTTGGCATTTACCATTACATCTGCTATACTATGTCTGTCAGTTTAGAGGGGACTTCCTACCCTTCACATCCTAGTGAAGGCGTCCCCTCACCCCTGTAGGACGGGGCTAACTGGCTAAACTGATTCCAAAAGGACAACTGAATATGGGTGCGATTTATCTTATCCGTAACAAAGTCAGCGGTAAAGGTTACGTGGGACAATGCGTAAATGATGTAATAAAACGTCGAGTGAATTATCACCTGAATGGAAAAGGGAGTAAACTTGTTGCGAAAGCTGTCAAGAAATATGGTAACGATGTGTTTTCCTTCGAGATTATTCATGACGGTGTAATCAATGAACTTCTTGGATTTTTCGAGATAGAAGCAATAGCAAAGTTTAATACTTTTGTCCCAAATGGCTATAATCTTACTCTCGGCGGCGATACTACGACGGGTTACACTCACACTGTGGAAACCAAGCGTAAGATAGGACATGCTTCAAGGTCCCGTACTCCCGAAACTTTAAGAAAAATAGGTGAGGCAGCGCGTAACAGGTCGGCGGAATCTAACTTGAAAATCAGTCTCTCCAAAATAGGGAGTAAGAATCCTAATTATGGAAACTTCACCTCGTCTGAAGTGCGAAAGACATTAAGTCAGGCACACTACAGACGCCTTGCTAAACACCGTACTAATCCAAATCAACTGACCATTGTGCCGTTGCCCTCATGTGGGTTTCCAAAGCGTCCGTGAGTATGTCTTTTCCTTCGCGCCGGTCTCGGCTGGTCATGATGGCGTCTACCACCTGTTCTGGGATAGCGTAGAGGTTGGTCTGCAACCGGATAAGGATTCCGTCCACTTCGCGTTGAAAATCTTCGACCAGTCCGTATTTCCCCTCGGTGCGTTCGTTCTTAAACTTCAGTTCGCGAAGTTTCTCCTCCGCGATGAGCGTGTCCGCTTCCTGCTTGCGCTGTTCCAGTTCCGCTATGCGCTTGGCTTCCGGCAGCAGCGCGGTCTTGAGCCACTCGTGGAAGTTGTCCGGGATTCGGTCTTCCGCTTGCAGTCGCTGGCGGACAAATTCCTTTGATTCATTGAGCGCCGCCGCAAGTACCGCATACGTAATACCTTTCCCTTCGCTATCATGAAAATTATGGTATTTCGACCTTCCTTTTCTTGGAATCTATCTTCTCTCCGCTGTTTATTCCCAGTTCAAATACGTACGAAGTCCCTTCCACTTTGACCAACGCGCGCCATACCATACGCATCGACAGTAGTACCGTATCATCCAGATTTTGGCATCAAAGGGGGTTCCCTCCCACCATTTGAGGTCTAAATAGCATCTGTATTTCATCTATTCGCCTTCCGCTTCTATGCTTGTCGTATAACCGTTTCCGTAGCTGTGTGTCACGTTCACGACCTGATAATCACGCTCGACTTGACTTGGGAAACCATCTAGCGCCAATGGCGAACCAACGGCTATAAACCTCCCGGTCATCACGCCACGAAAAGTATTTACCTGTTTCCGCTTCTCCAATTCTTTCCTCGCCGCTTTCGTCGCCGCGTCCAACGTCCCGAATATCGGCTTGAGCCGCAGTTCCGGCTCGCCGCTCCCCTCTATCACCACTTGCGTCGCGCCCATGGCGCTGTCCTGCCAGAACGCAATCACTGCCTTGTATCCTTGCCGATGCCGAAGTGACCATGAGTAGCTCGCACATTGTGTTCGCTCCACCTCCACTGCCGGCAGTTTAGCACCGTCCGCCCGTTCCAATATGTCCCTCGGAATCGCCGCGACCGTTTCCCCGTCCGATTTGAGCACGCCGCCGTACACCTGCATCAACTGGGTGAGCACTTCGATGTCGGTTTCTATCGATTGAATCAGGCGTTTGATTTCTATGGTTGACAGCGACTCGTGGACGCGCGCTTTGAAGCCGGCGACTTGGATTATGTCTTCCAGTACCATGCCGAGCGTCGCATCGTTCCACGACCGCACGTGTGAGCCTTGAAGCCGTTTGTCGTCCGACAACGCGATGCCCGTGGCTTGGATATGGAGTACATCCGGCGGTCCAGACCAGCCAACGCGGTTAGCCACTCCCTTAAACACTTCCCATAACGTTGTTTCTCGGAATCCCAGCTTGACAACGACATCCGTTCCTGACTCCGGGATTGCGATATTTTCTGCGGCCTTGATTGTGATGTCGCAAACGTCCGCATCGACGCCAGCTTTGTCGAATACCTCAATACGCGAAAGAAGTGGTCTAATCGTCTCTGTTCGGTCATTTCCGCCTAATTCCAACTCAAAATTGGGTGTCATCGACTAATTTTAACACGAAATCGCCTCAAATCAAGCCGTTTGGGGTTAAAAAGGGGTTGCTTTTCTTTGCCTTTTCTGTTAAAATCAGTGTATTAACTCGAAAGGAGTCAACATATGGCAATACCACTTGATGGACGGTCAGTGAAATACCTTGTGCGTGCGCGTCTGTTTTATAAAATCGACCATGAGACACAGATAGAACGCGAGGATGTTGTATGGAAACACCTTGCCTATGATTGCGCGGGCGCTCTCCTTGCAGAGCTAATCTACGCCGTATCGAACAGAAGTCTTCATGCTGGTTTCCGCAGAGACGATATGATACCGCAAATCGTCAAACTGGCATGGACTATCAAAAACAGCAATGGTATGATTGTGGAAAGCAAGTCGCATAATGATCTCACACCAGATTCGGTGCCGATTTCACTGAATACGAAACTGCCCGTCACAGTCGATAAAGCGCTAAACTATTATTATGCTCTCAAGGAGTGACTATGCACTTTTCATGGGAATTGAACGACACTCGCGGCGGAAACGCTATGAAGCAAACATGCTTTTCATATTTTTCGGCAGATTCTATCAACGAAGCGATGGCGCACGTTGAAAGCCGGTTACCGGACACGATTATAGAGCGCAACTGGCTTTTGAGCGAAGATGGCTATATTGATTGGTGGATCATACAAATCGAGCCGTCAGCCATGGTACGCCTCGCGTTCTCACCGGAAGCCACATCGTTAGTCCCGGGATTCGCCCCGCGTCCCACATTCGACAACGAGGAGGCAAACCCCTGGTGAAAATGAATGAATTATGGAGTGCCAACATAATGAACTCTAAACGCGATTGGATTGAGCATGTGACCATTCAGGCAACGTGTCAGAATAACGCTCGCATGAAAGCCGGGCTGTGGGCACTGTTTCTGGGCTACCCGAAAAGCAATAAAACCATTACTGGTTCGTCACAATGGATGTACGGCTGGCATAGGTTTTATAACCTGCATTGGGAGTGCCAGTTGTCAAAAGGCTGCAAGTTGTTTATTTGGAGAAAAAATGTTCAGAATTAAGCAAAAGGCGATGTCGGTCAACATCGCGTGGAAAGGGCAGCGATTCAGCAGTGACGCCTACGGTCAATTCAAGATGATCGTCGGTATTCTGCTCAACAAGCTCAAACCCAAAGCGGATAAGCCGCCGGACACGCCACTCTTTGCACACTACCGCTGGGGCATGTCCAATATGCGAGGCGATGTCGATAATCCGGCGAAACCGTTCCAAGATGTTCTTTTCCATCACTGGGGCATCAAAGATCAAGACCACAAAGTGGAGTTTATGATACTCGAGAAAATGAAAGCAACGAAGGGCGAGGAGTTCATCGACTTCCACGTGGACGACAAAGCGGCGCTCATCGCACATCTTGAGCAGATAATCGAAGGCTTGAAAGGAGAGTAATGCACAAAAGCATCAAGTTCAGTATACCACTTGAGACGGAGCAACGCATCCGCAAGCTCGGTCAGGAGCACGGACTCGAACCGCGAACCGCAACCACCGTCAAACTGATTCTTAATCGCATTCTAAAAGTGCACGAGGCGCCGGAACTACGCAAACTACTGGCAGCAAAGGGCGGCACTACTTTAGACTTTATCGAAACTGCCGTCAACGAAGCGCTGGCCCGACGGAGGTGTCGAAATGAGTAAACTCATGACACAGGTTCTGGTTTTAACACAGTCACATCGTAACCTTGTAAACGACGCCACCGGTTCGCTTGCCGAGTTTTGGGATCAGGTCAAAGCGAGATACGGCGTAACATATACTACGCAGCTTGATGACAATATGTTAGCCGACCTGTACAACGGCTGCCAAGAGGCGTTCACCACTCGTCCGCGATCAAGTATATCCACAGTGTTGAGCGCTTTTCTAGCTGACAAGTATACTCCAAGCAAAGGAGGTGCATAATTTTGTATTGACACACGGTTCAGCCGTGTGATAACATTTTGATGTACAATCTCCTATGTGTTTAGTGTGGGAAACCAACCCGGGGCGACCCCATATCGTCCCGGTGCCCACTTTCTCTTTGGTTGAGAAACTGGAGATTGACAATTCTATACATAGGAGGATTCAATGGCTACACCTACCCAGAAACACCCCTACTTTTTTGTTCCATTCCCCTGTTATTCTTGGTACGATTCCGAAAACCGCGAACATATCCGCGAACACTGGATTGATTTATGGGACTTGCCAAGCCCTGCTGTAAATTACTATCATTTCATTTTGTCCAAACTAGACAAGAGTGGAAATGGGACAACCTTACCTGTCACCGATAACGAAATCGCGGAAAAGGTTGATGTTTCGGTTCGCACGGTGCGGAGGGCACGTCAAGCATGTGAACAATATCGATTGATTGAGCGCGTATTAGACGAAGACCTGCCCCGTGGAACTTATATATATCGCCTACCGACAGCTATCACCTCACAAGGACAAGTGCCATTTGATACATATGAACCGAGGACAAATGACCGCAATCTGTCCGCGAGCCGAGGACAAAATACACCAGATTGTCCGCGAGCCGAGGACAAAATACCACAAACTGTCCTCGAAAGTGACCCCAAACTGTCCTCGGGAAATTCCCACTCAACTCCTTCCAAAGGCACGCCACCAGTGGCTTCAGAGCCGTTGGCACAGGACTTGCGCCTTTTCTTAGATTTAAACTTAGATATACTCGACTCGATACGAGACGTATTGATAGATAACTACGAGGCGCGCGAGGGGAAGTATATGAGCGACCGACACAAACGCGACCTCGGGAAAGAGTTGATAGAAAAGTTAGCGGCACTTACTAGCGAGTTTGGCGAATACGAAGCGAGCGACGTGTTGATCGTTTGCGAGGGTCTGGCGAAGACGAAGGAATACCGGTCAGCGTGGATGTTCAAAATGGATAATCATGGCGTGATGGACGACATCCGCGAGGAACTGGAGGGCGCTGCAGGTAGGAATATCACCCAGCGCGGCGACACCCGGCGAAAGACCAAGGGCGATGTCCCGGACGAAGTAATCATCAAGTGGATTGGCTCAATGGCGGAGCAGAAACAGTTCGTGGAGATGAAGCGCGACGGGAACGCTTTTGAAGCCGTGATGAGAGATAGGACGGACGAGGAGAAACAGGACGTGCGGGACACACTGTCGGAGAAACACGAGGACGGCGCGCTAGATTACCATGAAATCTACGGATGGAATGAGCGCGGCGGGAAAGAGATTAACCGGACTGAGACACATCTGCGATCGAAGGGAATCCAATACCACAATCAGGTAGGTGGCGAGGAAAAGAACGGATTCAACAGCCTAGAGGATTTAATGAAAGAGGTTGGCGCACGATAGAGTGAGTAACTAAAAGCAAGATACAATAAAATGGCACGCAGAAATAAAAAAATGCGCTGCTTTAATGTCAACCAATCTGCTCCGTGATATAATCATCGGCTTCGTCCTCATTCCCAAAGCCTTTGGCGAATACAAACTTGGTTTCGCCCGACGGACACACGTACACCGCATAACACCACGTCAACACCAGCAGGTAATTGCCTTGTCGTCTTATCACTCTCATCTCAAATCGAAATACCTTTCATCGCCTGTCTCAATCACCGCAGCCGCGCGATGGTATCGTGTAATATTCTCACGCGCCGCTTTCGACAGCAGCAATTCTGCCGCCGCGTCATGCCACTTCTTCGCAGTGACCGCGGCGATAAATTTCTTGAACTCTTTGAAGTGCGGCAGCCCCAAATTATACAACACATCGATGATCGCCTCACGCCGAATCGCATCTATCTGTAACCAGTGGCTTCCGAACACACCCTCAGCTTGCTTCCGAACCGTGTTAAGATCATCCGTCAACAGTAGCATAATATCATCAGTCGTCAACGGTTTCGGAAACAAACGATTCGCCGCCTCCAACGATCTCACCTTGACCCGACCACCGGACACCTGAGCGTGCGTCAAAATGTGCATATAATCGACGCTGGCGACGATGGCGTGGAGTTCCGCTATATTTACCCCATTTGATTGAAGATTGCGACCTACGCCGATTGTGACGTGACCTGTGGGGTCGAGATATGGTCTGCTCCTCTCACCTTCGTCACGGATAATCAATTTGGACACGCGAGACAAGAACATACTGGCATCGTCATCGATATGTTGGATTGCCTCCGCATGGGGATTGACAATCTTAACCGGTTCAGCGGACGTGTCTTCTTTAATCAACTCAATTTGAGCGTCTTCTTTCACGTTCCAATAAATCAATCCGGCAATGACGAACATCTGCACGACCACCAATAGATGGCCGAACGCTATTCGAGGATATATCATAGGCGCTTCTCCAGCATCTCACCAGCCAACTGACGGAGCGCGTGCAGATGCTGTACTGCCTGCTTACGCTTCAATGTGTCCGGGAAATGTGCCAACAAATACTGCTGCGCGTTTTCTAATCGACGCAACCACAAAACGTGCGTATGCGCATCTTCCGGCGTCTCCGCCAAAATCTTCTGGTGCTCCTCAAATTCGTCTTTGATGAACTTTGTTATCTTGCTCACTCTTCCTCCTTTGTGCATTCATGAATCAAATACCCGGCAACCTTGTCGCCTTGGGGCGTAAGCACGCGCACGGGCTGCAAATGTTCCACCAATACCCGGCCTGTCACCGGATGACCATAGACATTGGTTTGCATTCCTTTTCCGGTCTTATCAGACCACGTCATAGTCCGAAATGTTTCGCCGCAATGCTCACACTGTTCGTGACGCCCAAGCCCCATCTCCCTTGTCACATCCGGCTTCTTTCCGTAAGTAGTGGTCACCTCAACCGCGCCAACGGTAATCACTCTTGGTTCAGGCACACTCATACTTTCCCCTTATATAGAAAATGTGCGGCTAGCCCCACCCCATCCCGCCGCCGCACGTGGGTTGCAATCCCCCCTTCGCTCTTCATGCTTTACTGTTGTTCGCCGCCCTCGGCAGGAGCAGCATCACCCTTGTCGCCACCGGCGTCAGCAGGCAGTGCGTCTGCCTTCGTCTTGAGTTCGGCAGCTTTCGCATCTGCCAGCGTCTCATTGATATCCGTCACTTTATTGAAAAAGCGCACCAGCGCATCAACAATTTGCATCAACGTCTCCGGCGGGAGTTGTTTCTTCAACAAACAGCGCCATTTGACCCCCGCACTATAATCCGATGAGCGCTTCAGCTCCGAAGCACGGCTCGCTTGCGCGTGGATTTTCACTCTAGCACTAATGGGCCCCCAACCGATTTTAGCCTCGCCATCGGCGCCCATTTCCATTTTCGTTGATGTATCCTCGCTTTCGGAAGCGTGAACGTCCATGTGTCCTTCGATTTCCGCTTCGTCGATCAATAGCGGCGCCAAATTCTCCGCCATGATGCGCGGTAAATTGGCGCTAAACTTCAGTCCGGGATCGATTCCGAGCAACGACATCGTGGCGGTAATGTCAAAATTCGGCGCTTTGAATATCGTTTCTGCTCGACTGATCGCTACATCTTGTAAGTGCTGGTCACCTATCGAAAAGTTCTCGAGGAACGCCTTTAGCTGCCCCCCCATCGTATTGCCATAAGCCGCTTCCCTAGCTGCATATTCAGCCATCTATTTCTTTCCTTCCGGCAGCGTGTCTAACCGCCCTGTTTCGTACTTCAGTTCCGCATTCACTTTATCCACCAATAAGGCAAGTCCCTCCGGTGGATCAACGGCTTTCATTTTGACCTTGATTCTCATAAACGAGTCGGCTTTGAACAGACCACCCCCTTTGAGCGTCACTTCGATATCGTCAGATGTCTCAGCATCGCCAGTCAAGTGCAGCGGCGTGCTCAACTCGAATTCCAATTCATCGGTAACAACAGACTTGAGAAGCCGACGCGCCATGTTCGGCACGTCGAATCCCAAATCCTGCGCAAGCTGAATCCGGTCTTTACGCGGCGTGTACGTTCCGTCGCCGTCGGGATCTTCAAATAGCGACATGAACCGAGCGTGTGCCGCTTCCGCCATCGAATCCTGCAACTCAACACCCAAGTCGCCAATGATCTTGACCAAGGTGCTTAGCTTCATCGCCATTTACTTACTCGCTTCCTTCTGCTCGGTGGCAAGATCACTATGATGCTTATCCACAACCGTTTGCACGTGACCGACAACGCCGTTAATCTCTGACACGACATTGTTAGTTACGCCCGCACTATGCAATTCAAAGAGTTTATGCGCTATCTTGATGAGCAGATGCGCCGTATTTACTAAACCGTGTAGCATAAGTCCCTCCTTTCATTCAGATTGGTAGCCATTCCACATCTAAACTTGTACAACCTGTCACGGGATCGTTCGCCTTACTTGGACGCAATGTAGGCACGGCTTGTCCGTGCGCTATTTTGCCTTGAGTTTTCAACCTGTTAAAATGCCGGTTCACGAAATCTAACATAAAATCCGCATATTCTGTGTAGCTCTCATGCGTTAATGAGTATTGAAATGTGCCTTCATTGATACAATCCCGAAGGCTGTCCTCCATACTTTGCTTATCCATAGCACAATCCCCCTTTATTGCGAATCATTCTCAAGACTTTTCCCCCGTCCTAGGGTTCTACCACTAGAGCACGCCCCAAGTCTTCAATTCGACGCCATAGCTTTACGAATTGCCCTATCCTAGTCCCACAGATGAATCGTCGGTGTTTCTAGCGCCGTTGGAATCGGCGGCAACAACACGACAACCCCTTCCGGCAACACGGGACCGTATTCCGCCAGCTCCGGGTTGAGATCGTACGTCGCTTCCAGCAGCCGTTCATCGACTCGCCCCAAAGCGCGGTTGATTATCTGGTCAAGTGTGTCACCGTCAATCGATGTTTCTTCATTCATCTGGTCGTCACCCACGCCATAATTACGGTTGCCGCTTGCACTAATTCCAATTCCATCGCTTCCGCATTATTTCTATTCAGTGATTGCACAGCTTCGCCAATTTCTTCCATAAGTATACCCAACCACACGTAGTCGGGAGTGCCCTTATCGGCCCCCCATTTGTCGATCTGACGTTGACGCTCCAACTTCATGCGTTCCATAAAACTGTTTATATCCTCGTTGTTCATCACACCCGCTCCTTTGTATTCCCGAAAAACTTCAGATTCAACGTCCACTCGGTCTTGATTGCCGAATGCTGTCCCGGTCGAAACACCGCTTCGCTCCGCCGCAACGACTCTATCACCCAGAACCCGTAGAAAAAGCCCTGATCCGATGTGACCGCCAGCGGCTCGCCGTCGTTTGCCAAGTCCTCCAAGTCCTGCACGCGGTCGCCGGTCGCTACGTAGTTGAACCAAAGTCCCGTAAAGGAGAGCGTCGGCGCCGTCTTCCGCACGTTCTGGAGAATCGGATAGTCCCCGACAATCCCCACCTCGCCCCACTCCCACGCCGACACCCTCTCCAGCGTCTCATAAGACATATCAACATCAAACTGGTGATTCCCGATTTGCAGTATCATACTCGTTTTGTTGTAAGCGGCATACGTTTAATGCTCTGAGGCAGAAGTAACAGTTGCAATACAAACCGCGTTTTGGATTGCGTCTACTTTTCCGAAAGAATTTGCGCATCTTTTTCTTGATTGGCATTCATATCCTCCGCGAATTGCTCCGAATCCTGAAGTATTATCCGGTACTTCTGGCACAGCCTCAAGAAATCCGCCTTCACGAGCCCCGGAATCTGCACGATCATCTCGTACCGGTACAACAGATGCGATTGAAAGATGATACTGAAGACCACCCACTCGTGAAACATCTCTTTCGATATTAGCCGCTCATACAGCTCTACCACATTACGAGTCTTTGGAAAGATAGCCAGTGCGTGATAATCGAACGCATCCCATATAAGCTGAATCACAGCCAAGTCCGCGCCATTCAATTCGCCCAGCGGTTTGGCGCGTGGAGAGGTGGCTCCCTCCCCTTTGACCGAATGATAGCACTTTTGAGAACAGTAGATTCGCGGCTTACTGTTTGGAAACAAGCGATACGTAAACTCATCATCGCACGCAGCACACACTACTGTTTCCATCGTGCTGTTGGCAAGGCGTTCCCGTTTGCCGTATTTCTTCTTGTAGTTCCGTCTATTACGTGTCAGTCTACATTCCGGCTTGCAATACTTGGCACGCCGGTTCGTCGCTTGAAACTCCGTCCCGCATTCCGGGCATGTGAGCGTCTGTTCCTTCTCATAGAATCCCACTACAACCACCCCCAACCGTGCAGCACCGTATAAAGCGGATCGACAACATTCACCGCAATCACCAACCCCACCACTTTACCCAACAGGAACGCGCCCACCTTGAACGCCCATATCGCCGCTTCAAACTCCCACGGCAGCTTCTCTTGATTCGCTTCCATTGTCCGCCCCCATGTAGGTCCGCTTTGTGCGCCGGATAACTTCAAGCGCAATCATCGCATCGTACCTGCCCGGGAATCGTTCGCATTGTCCGTCGTCCACGCGATATAGGCAGTTGTCCGACATGCCCCAGACATCGTCATGCTCATCGATATGAAAGAACTCCACGCTTTTCGGCTTCGCACATTTACGCGCTTGATTGAGATATGTAGTCGCGGCGGCATGTGCTCTGACCAGTTCAACTGCTCGCTGATATGCGTTCATCGGTCGCAGCCCCTTTCGTCGAATAACCAATCAGCGACGGCAACAGTTTCGGCGGCGATATCTTCAGTGCCATGGCCAACTGCAGCACTTCATAGATGTCCGTGCTATACACACCGCGTTCCACATCGTGAATCGCGGTCGCCGTCATCTGTGCCGCGACTGCGAGTTGCGTTTCCGTCAACCCTTGCTCTTTGCGGATACGCCTCACCATTTGACCAAACCGCAACGCAATCTGTTTCGGACTCTTAATATAGCTTTTCATAGGGTAGCAATCTCCTTTCCTACCGCTCTCCTACCGTAGGGAACGCAGATCTGCGTTCCTTCATTTATAGTGCGGTGATGCCTGTGCCGCTTCAATCGTAGTGAAATACCTAAAGTCGCCTGTTGGCAACTCAAGACAAAAATACGCGCAGCCTCTACCATCGACTATGCGATAAAGGTTGTGAGCTATATGCGATTTCGGCGCGTCTCCCACGATGATAAATTGAGCCACAATAATCTCCTTGTGCTATTGAATCAAAAACGTCTCTGTTGATTGATCTATATGCCGCATGATAACCCGGGCAAGCTCCTCGGGATCCTGCCCGGGTGTCTGATTGATAGTAAAGTTCACCGTAACGTTATTAACTGGCGCGGTTTGGGCGCCACTGTCATCGGTTGACCCCCTTTCTTCAATCCGTTCGCGCTCAATCGTGTCCGTCCCCGACTCCGGCGCTTCGTATTCTTGCAGCACCAACGTCGGCGGCGCGTCCGGAAGTGTGATGTCCTGAACATCTATCGCCGGCGTGTTGTCGATATTCACAACCGGCGTATCAAGTGCGCCGATATCTGCCACTGTCTGAGACACCGGCTCCACTACGTCCTTTTCTACAACCAACTCCGGCATCTCCACCGCTGGCACGTCGATAGTAGGCGCGTCCGTCACCGCCGGCATAATCATATCGCGCGTCCGCATGTCCGGCATAGCCACGGTCACCATCTCCGCGGTTGACGTGACCACCTCCGGCGAATCCACTATCACGTGTGCCTGCGGTACTTCGATAGTCGGAGCGGTACGAAAATCTCTTTCAACAATCTCGAACGTCTTTTCGTCGGTAGGTGCCTCCACGCTATGAGATATAATCTCTGCAGGTCTAGTGTCTTGTAAAGTCTGCGGCTGACTATCAATAGTGGGAGCCTCGACCACTTCGGCAGATGGTACATCAATTCGTACCACTTCATTAACAGGTGGACTCTCAATATTTTCAGTCGCACTATGAACATTTATCACCTCCGGCGCAGCCACGTTGACTACAGGCGTCTCAATGGCGGAAATATCCACCTTCGCGGGTTGGACAACCACATCCTTATCCAGTCCCACCTCGCTGACGGTGTCGTGAACTTCCACACTCGGTACAGGAAGCTCCAATAGCGGACTCTCTTGGCGTATGCTATCCTGCGCCGCAGCAGGAACAGCCTCAACGGTAACATCAGAAGAAACAATGTCTCTTTGATCATTCATTACCTCCGGTGTTGGGGTTGTTATCTCGGTTGCCGCGACGTTCACCATCGGAGATTCAATCTCCGGCACGGCTGGCGTGTCGATAACGGTGTTCAGCGTCGGCACTTCAACGTTTGGCAAATCGATTATCGGCACTACGAGCTCCGGGGATACCATCTCCGTTTGCGCCGAATTGGATATGATAACTTCTCCGGTCTCCACGGCTGGAGTATCCACAAGAACCGGTCCCGCATCCGTCGAAACAACCTCCGTAACATTATTCACCTCTGGCATTTCTATAACCGGTTCCACCATCTCAACACTCGCTGTTCCGAGTGTTTCCATTTCAACCGGTACAACTTCTTTAACCACTTCTTTGTATACAGTATCTCTAGCATGCGTTACCTCTTCCGTCACGGTTAGCGGTTCGGCTATGACGACGATTTCCGGCATCTCCACCGGTACCAATGACATGTCGGGCGTCCGAGCCATGGGCTGAACCCCACCTTCATTGTCCACCATTTGAGCAGAAACAGGCACGTCCGCATCTTGTAACCCAATTCGAGTCTCATTGTAAATGTTATCCACTTCACTAACAGCCTGAACCACCATCTCTGGTACGATGGTTTCTTTGACAGTTTCAACACTGGCATGACCAATCTCCTTTTTGTTTATGTCAACAAGCAACAACGTCTGTTTCCGCGCTTCAGCCAACTGACCAAGTCCGATGTTCGCCAACTCGGGCGACCGTTGCACCGGCACATCTATTCTCGGCACGTCCACGCGCGGCGCTGGTAATTCTGGCATTGAGACGGGCGCTAATTCCCTCCCCCCAGGCCTTACAGCCTCCTCCTCGTCTCCCGTCTCAATGTCCAGTCCTAAATGTGGTATGTTCGGCAGTTCCGGTGCTTCAATGTTCCCGTCAATGCTCTCCGGTGCGTTAAGCTCTACGCTCCCCATCTCCGGCGTGTCAATCTCTAGTGTTGGCATGTCCGGCGTGTCGATATTCACTTCCGAGACTAGCTTGATCTCCTCTTGTATCTCCTCGTTCCGGTCGCGCAACCAACCGAGCGCACGTCCCAACAGATCGTTCAGCGCTTTGAACTTGTCCGTAATCCAACCCAGCACCTCACCCGCTTTAGCGGCAATGCTATCCCAGAAGTCACTAAAGAACGCGCCGAGCGGAGCGACCGCCGCTTTCACGCCGTTCACCATCCACTCAAAGATTGGCGCGAGCGGTGTCGATATAAAGAAGTCGTGCACACCGCTCCACAGATTCCCGAAGAACGAAGTGATTCCACTCCACGCTTTTGTCACCGCCAACACCGCATTGAGGCCAACAAACTTGATTGCCTCAAACGCGACCATGAATGTTAGCTTGACAGTCTCGAATATGGTGGCAAAGAATTCTTTCACGCCGTCCCAGTTCTGCCGGATAATGTCCGCAAAGCTGACCATCAGTCCCAACGGCGGGAATAGCACGAGCAACGCTGTCCGAATCGTCTCGAAATTATCAACAAAGAACGCTTTAATCGGCTCCCAATTCCGGTAGACGACATAGCCAATCGCCCCAAGTGCCGCCACTGCTGCGACTACCGGCAGTATAACCGGCAGCGCCGGCGCAATCAGTGTCGGTATGACACTTCCCAATGCTGCTATTCCCGGGATTGCGCCGAGTGCCGCTTTCCCAATCCCACTAAACACTTTACTTACGGACAATGACGCAGTCTGAATCGTGCCGGACAGCCGCGCGTTCTCCAGTATCATCGCGTTCAGTCTGTGGATATGTCCGCCCATCAGACTTGACGCCCCCGCCACGAGACTGGCGACCGCTCCAATTCCCCCTGCCGCTATCTGGTACGCTTTCCATGCCACGACACCGGTCAACACCGTCGCCACGAGTCGCGGGTGTTCCTTGAGGAACGAACCCACGGCGCGGGCGATGTCCATTATCGCACCGCCAACCGCACTCGCTATCGGCGCTATGTATCCGAACTGTCTTCCCAGTTCCGCCCACATGTCCATCGCAAACTCTCGCACTACGGGGAACGCGGTTCTTACGGCAGACCAGATTCTAAGCACAACCGGGGTAAGTCCGTCTCTGATTCCTGTAAAGAAGTCACGTATTTCTTGTTGATGCCCAGCAATGAAATCAAAGAATCTGGTAGCAATAGATAATAGTACTCCTCCAAATACGCTGGCGAATTCTTCTCTAAGGATGTCCAAGGAATTCTGACCAGTGATTCCGATTCGACTCCACACTCCACTCCATGTTTCTGCGACTTCTTCTGCTGCATCTGTCAATCCCCTCTCGCTCATTAAGATAGCGTCTACCTGTTGCGTGATGCGTGGCAGCGCTTCACTGCCGCGCCCGATGATCTCTACAGTCTCTTCGCCGAGCACCGGTGACAGTTGTTCACGGAATATGGAGCGTTGCGTGTCGCTCAACTGCTGGAACGCACGCATCGCACCAAGTATCCCGTCCTCTGCACGGAGCCCGAAACGTTCTAATATAGCGAGGTTCTCTCCGACGCGCATTGTTTCTGTGAGTGCGTCTTTCAAATCGACCTGTGGCGCCGCTGTGACTGCTCTACCAAACTCCTCCTCGAATGCCGCGGCATAGTCCGCAAACTGGAAGCTGTCCACTTGCCGGAACGCGATAGTCGTCAGAAATTCACGTTGGAAGTTCTCCCCAAAGACATCTTCGCCGGTACGCGAGACGAGTGTCTCCAAATCGCCGAGATCGATGTTGTCAATCTTGATACCTTGTGCGTGCGCCTGCTGGAGCAGCTCCAAGAATTGGCGTGTCTCGCCGGACGTGTCGATGCCGAGCGATATGCGAGCGGTGGCTAGCTCCTCTTCGATGTCCGCGATCGATAGTCCGGTGGCGGCTTGGAATTCCACGGCGGCACTGATAGTCTGTTGTGCGTCCTCGAAACCTAGGTTGCGAGTGAGTTGCCGGTGCTGCATGGCAATCTCGGTAGCCGTGACGCCGTACACGTTGGAAAGTTCCCGAATCTCCATCTTCGCGCGCTCAATGTCTGCCGTATCTATGTCCGGCGACGTGAACGCAATGGCAGCCAACGTCTGGTCAAACTGCTGCAACTCCTCCGACGGCGAGAGTGCGATAGCCGCAGCCGTGCCGATGGCCGCGATAGCCAGCGACACGTTCCGCGCAGTGCCTATCAGCGCACCGATGTCGCTTTTGAATGCACGCGCCCCGATGCTGGCGTTCCTGAAGTGGCGTTTCGCGTTCCCGAATTGTGCCGTCGCTTTCGTCGTCTCGTCTATCTGCCGCTCCAGCAACTTCATGTCGCGTCGAACAGTATCCGCGCTGTCCCCGACCTTCTCAATCTCGTCCGCTTCTTTCCCGATACGCTTTAACTCTTTGCGGAGATCATTCCCTTCCTTTTTCAAGTCCGCCATCAAATCGTTGGCAGACGAAAAGGCGTCCTTGTATCCGCTCGTCAATAACGCATCAAGTTCGAGTCTGGTCGATAGTGTTTGGTCAGGCATTCCTAGCCTCTAGGTATTCAACTGCTTTCTTATGAAACAAGCGAATGGCTTCAATGGTCTTCTCAAGGTCGTTATTACACGCTTCTCTAATCTGTACCATACGAGCGCTGAGCTTTTGTTTGTCTGCGCCTCGCCGCAACAAATCTGTGAGCAACTCCGCAGCTTCGGCTTTGTATTGTTCCCGCCGTCCCGATTTCTCAAGTTCGGGCATTATCGCCTCCTCCGCTTCGACGGCTGTGCCCGTTTCCCTTGCTGATACGCCCGCCGTTCCGCGTCCGACTTCTGTTTGTTCCGTTGATTCACGCCGTCGATCCACCACTTCAGTTCCGCGCAACCCATGTCCTCCAAGTCGCGCCGGTCAAAGCCATGCTCGACCAGCGCGACAATGATGTCACGCGCAGATTCCGGCGTCAAGAGATAAAATTTGTGACCAGCCTCGTCAATCGCGTCCAGTCCCGACCGTGCAGATTCTGAATGTCGGCCGGCTTGATGCCTACGCAGCAACCGCCAAAGAACGCCTCCGCGCGTTGAGCGTCCGAACCGCGTGTGCCTTGAAACTCTTGAATCTGGCGCATGGTCGGTGCGCGGACGGTTAAACTCTCAACCGGATTCTGATCACTCAACGTGAGCGGCGTGGTCAAATCCAACTGAATCCGTCCGCGCTGGTCTTCCAAGGAAAGGAAGTCGCCGCGTTCACCTTTGTCCGCCGGCATCCATATTTCCTCTTCCACTTCAATCACTCGGGATATGCTGCTCGTTTCTGTCGCTTCCGTATTCGCTTTTGTCGCCAATGTTATTCCTCCCTATCTAATCCGCCGCAACAATCGTCGCACCAGAGCCACTCGTGCAATTCAACATCACCATCACAATCGCCGCCTTCTGTCCGTGATACGGTGTCGCCGCAATCAAGACATTGATATTCATACCATGTATCGAAGACTGACATGTGCCGCCTCCGTTATCTTAACAACCCGCATGGTATAGCAATGCTTTTGACATGACGTCATCAATGTCTATTGCAATCTCCAACTCACCACCGCCATGCGGAATCTTACCATCGTCATCAATCCACCATAAGTGATATTTCACATTCTTTTCTTCAATATCCTGTACGGTAGTCGGGGCGTCGATGTGACACATGCCTAGCCGACCGCTTGTCTGTAAACCATAAAAATAGCGTCGTATTGAAGACAACATGCAATCAAAATAACTGTTGTACTGTGATTTAGCCACCAACTCCTTGTGCTTGTTCATAACAAAGTCGCGCACTTCTGATACGGTAATCATGTAAGTACACCTCCTTAGTGTCCTCCTATTCTACCAAAGAGATTCCACTATGTCAACCCCTTTTTAACCCCATTTCCACACCAAATAGACTAAAATGAACAAAAAAAATGGGGATGACAGCAATAAAAGCACTATCAATCCCCAGATTATTGAATCAGCGAATGTTCGGAGCGTGGGCGGGAGTTGCACAAAATCGAATCGGTAGACAACCAAAATGGTGTAGAGCACCGCCACGTAGAAACACAAGCCCACCAGTTCGACCATCGCACCTCCTACAGTGCCGCCGTAATCGGCGCCCAGTGATCCGTGCCGTCAACTTCGATTTTGCCTTCCTCGAAGTCTAGGTCGTAATTGGTTGTGCCGTCGAACTCTTCTTTGTACGAGACACACTCAATCGTCAACGTGGTCTGCGAAGGATCTTCACCGTTGCCCATCGCGCCTTGTCCCCTGCCGCTCGCGCGTCCCGCAAACTCCGCGACACCGGCTTTCACCTCGCCGTCGTTGGAGCGCGTGGCGAACCGCACGGTATAGTTGTACGCACGAATATCAGGGTTGCCCCACTGCGCCATGACGGGATTGAAGTACCCATTGAAAACCATCTCGACTGATGGACGTTCATAGCCACTGAACCGTGCGACCGGTCCCGGCATACCCATGTTGCGCTGGTCATCGACGATCGCTTGCAAATCCGGCAGCGTCACCGTGTCCGCTTCGCCGAGATAACTTTCGCCGTCAACATAGACGCTCGCTCCGAATATGATGTTTCTGAAACCCCTTGCCATTGTTATTTACCTCCTCTTATCAAATACACTACCATCTCTTACCCAGACACTTTGATCTGCGTATTTCGACGGCGATTGTATAACAAATTGATATACCGGCCCATCATGAACTCGGCCGATGCCAACGAGTTTGCCCGTATACTCACCCCAGATTGTTACAATCTGGTATAGTCCGCCTATTGTATACATTATAGATTAGCGAGTATTTCCTCGAGGAAACGTCCGCTGAGTTCGATGTTAATGTTGAGTGTTTGTGCCGGATACGAACCCGACCACTCAATCTGAAAGTACGCCTGACCTTCCTGAATACCCGCCACCGTGTTTTTCGTGTCATCGGGATAGCAGATGCCGCCCGTGATTGCCCCTTGCGCGGTCAACTTCTGTAGGAAGTTGTTCACGCTCTGAGCGACCAGCGCGAAGTAGCGTTCCGTGATGTTCCGGTCGATCGCCCACTGGTGCGCCGCGTATAAGCTCGCTTCCATCGCGTCCGCCGTCCGTTGGATATTCACGAATCGGTACGATGCGTCGGTCGTCGCCACCGTTTCGTTGCCCCACAACCGGAATCCGTTCTTCCTGATAATCGTGGCTATGTAAGCGGTATTCAACGTCTGCGCCCGCGCGGCATCGATCAATCGACCCAAGCCGACAACGCCGTTGAGCGGCATATTCGAGGGCGATATCCAAAACGGAGTCGCCGCCATCTTACCTGCGACACTTGGAGAAGCCGGCACCGCGCCGTCCGCGGTAACCACAGCGGGGTCTACCAGATACGCACGCGCGGAATCGAAGTCGCCCGCGAATGTCGCGGCGGCAGCGGCGGTCGTGTTGGGACCGTCAAGCACCGCTATCGCTTTCATCTTACCGGCAATCTCTACCAGCCCCGCGGCAAGCACATTCGCATTAGTGCCCGGTCGTGTGGTCGCCAGCGTAGAGCCGACACACAAAACCGTGGGCGGCGGGTCAACCGATGTGAGCGCGTAAATACCGGTCAACTGTGAATCCCTGCCCAGCAGATTCACCCGCGTCGCGTCATCCCCGGAGACGGCAGATGTCGCCACTGTCGATAGATCGTAGTTGGTGCCGGTGGTCAGGGTGATAGTGGTTGCGTTCTGGTTAATCTCGATACGATTATGGGTGCTATCAAAAGCCCCCTCGATTGTATAAGTGTGGAGTGTGCTTCCTCCCGACGCGTTGACATTAATCTGTCTGCCATGTGTGAGCCCGGTTAATAGCGTGGTATCCGCTGCGACTATATTCTTGATAGACAGGAAACGGCGACTCCCTTCCTGAATAATCGCCCACTGTTCTCCCGTTAAAGTAGAAGCCTCAAAGCCAGCCTGGTCCGTAAACGTGGAGAACGTTGACACGCTGAAAGCCGCAGAGGCAATCGCAGCAACCGCCGTTCCGACCTCAACAATCGTCATCCAGACCGGCATATTGCCCTGCCGGTAGATGCCGTTCAATGCGTCAGGCAACGTGCCGTCGTCCCCCAAATCTGCGGTGGTCGCCTCCGCTCGGTTATACAGCAGGAACGGAGTATCGTAATTGACTTGGTGCGCTTTCACATCGTAGTTCGTGCCGTCCGTCAGCGATGTCCCGACGGCGCTCGCGTTGATTTGAATCCGATCGTTCGTGTCGTCGTAGGTTGCGCCAACGGTAAAGGTCAATAGCAGTGTCGTCCCGTTCACGGCGTATATCTCGACCTTATTCCCAATCTGCAATCCCGCCAACACCTTCTCATCGGCGGCGGTCGGCGATTTGAAGCCGAGATACTTGACGCTGCTAACGGTAATCACCGCCCAATGCGCCGTCGTCAGTGCGGTCAACGTGGCTTGCGTTGTGACACTGGAGAATTCCGTCGTGTGAAGCGTTACCTCCTCGCCGAACGCGCCATCGGGATTGGCGTCCGGCGCCGTACCCACGACGCCAATGATACCGTCGCCCAGCGTAGCAACCGGCGGCGGTGAGATTGATGTTCGGGTTATTTGAATGCCATGATCAGCCATGAAACTGTCACCTCCGGTTTATAGATTCGCCAGCAGTTCTTCAAGGAATCTGCCGCTAAGCTCGATATTGATGTTCAGCGTCTGTGCCGGATACGCGCCTGACCACTCAACTTGGAAGAACGCCTCGCCCGCTTGGATTGATGCCACGCTGTTCTTGCTGTCATCGGGATAGCAGGTGCCGCCGGTGATGGCGCCCTGTGCCGTCAGCTTCTGCAAGAAGTTGTTCACACTCTGAGCGACCAACTGGAAGTAACGCAGCGTGATGTTGCGGTCAACTGCCCATTGATGCGCGGCTTCCAAGCTGTCTTCGATAGCGTCCGCGGTTCTTATGATGTTGATGAACCGGTACGATGCGTCCGTCGTCGCCACCGTCTCGTTGCCCCAGAGCCGGTATCCGTTCTGCCGGATAATCGTCGCTATATATTCATCGTTCAACGCTTGCGCGCGAGTCGAGGAGTTGCCGTGTTGGAAGTCAATCTTTCGCTGAGTCCCGACCACGCCGTTCAGCACGCGGTTGGAAGGTGAACGCCAGAAGTCTGTCACGCCGATAAGCCCAGCAACGCTTGGTGATGCGAGCACGGAGCCGTCCGCGGTGATCACACCGGGGTCTACCAAGAATGCGCGAGCGGAATCGAAATCGCCCGCGGCGGTGATGGCTTCCGCTTGCGTGCCGTTGGGCCCATCTATCACGGCGATACCGCGCACGTTGCCTGCGACCGTCACGAGTCCGGCTGAGACCGTGTTCGCGTTGCCGCCTGTCCGGTCAGTGGCTACGTCCATGCCGATACAAAGCACTTTCGGGATTGGGTCTGCCGCTTGGAGCGCATAGATACCCGTCAGGTCTGCGGCTGTTCCGAGTAGGTTGGTGCGCTGCGTGGCTTCTGTCGCGCTCTCCTCCACGATGACCATCTGCACAACGACGTTCCCTTGCCGGTAGATGCCGTTGAGCGCGTCCGGCAGTGAGCCGCCGGCGCCGAGGTCTGCGGTGGGTGCGTCCGCTCTGCTGTTCAATTTGAACGGTGTATTGAGGTTGACCGCCGTGCCCGCTTCGTTTCCGAACGCGCCGTCGATTGCGGCGTCCGGTGCGGTTCCGACCACGCCGATGACGCCCTGCCCGATTGTCGCTACCGGTGGCGGCGAGATGCTTGTTCGCGTTATTTGTATACCATGGTCAGCCATGATTTACTTTTCCTTTCTTTTGATTAAAGGTTATGCCCGCTCGCTACTGCCCGGGCTCTTTACAGTGATAGTACAAACGAATAGCGGTAAATTGCATCGTCGGTACTGTCAATAATCCATAATTCGGATATATCGGTAACAAACGCTAATCCATGTGGTAGTGCGTTTTCGACTGATATTGCATAATTGCCAAGATAGGCTCCGGAAGTTGAATACCGATATACCGATTTTGGTGTTGCACTGTCTACAACCCAGACCTCTTCTATGTTTGATAAATACGATATTCCCAAAGCAGCTGTATTTCCAGCATTCAAACTATAACTGCCAACAAAACTCCCCGTGGTTGAGAATCGACGGGCGGTGTTGTCTGCCAGATCAACAATCCAGACTTCGTTAATGGCAGATACATATGTGATGCCGTTAGAATTGTTGGATAGATTTGACGATAAATTATGAGATCCAAGCGAGGCACCTGATGTATTGTACCTATAAACGGACTCGTTAGTATCCACTATCCATACTTCATTGATGCTACTAATAAAAGTAGCGCCCCTCGCGTCATTGTTCCCCGTCGCTAGATTATGATGCGTGCCCGCGCTCATGCCGCTTGTGCTATAGCGATATATCCTGTTCGTGCCGTTATCAACTATCCACACTTCGTCAATATCATCAATATAAACTATTCCGCGGGGGTTCGTATTCGCCGCATCTAAACTGTACGTGCCGACGGGCGTGTTGTTGAATTGGAGTGTATAGTTGTCCGGATTATCAAGCCACGCTTCGATAGCCTCTACCGTCCGCAGCGGCGTCATAATCCGCGTGTTGTCCGTGCCGTCCTCCGCTTCCGTTTGCGTTGCCAGTTCCGCCGTGCCGCGTTGCGCGGTCGTCGCTTGCGCGCCGCTTGCCCGTAAACTCAACAGTGTCTTTGCCGGTGTCTGCGCAACTTGATCATTGGTCAACCCTTGCGCTTCCGCATTGCTCGCAATCTCTATCTTTCCGCGTGTGCTGGTCGTCGCGTTCGGAACGCGGCTATCAATCGCCGCCCTCGTGTTCGCCGGTGTCATTCCACGCGATGTGTCGGTGGCGGTTGTCGCTTCCGTATTCGTTGCCAGCTCCACTTTACCTTTGACCGTGGTGCTCGCGTCCGGCACGGTCAGGTTGGCGTTGGCAAGTCCGGCTGCGAAGCCCGCCGGTGTCACGGCACGTTGCGCGTCCGTGCCGGTTGACGTTTCCGCAGGCGTTGCCAACTCCACGATTCCGCGCTGCGTCGTGCTCGCGCTGTTTACCGTCACGTTTATATTGTCCACGCGGTTCTTCAGATACAGCATCGTGTTGATTAGCTTCTGGAGTGCGACGTTGATGGGGCCCGCCAACGTTCCCGTCGTTCCCGGCGGGTCGCCCTGCACCGCGTCGGTCGTGCGTATAAACTGAGTATTTTCTATTTCATTAGAATCCGCAGGAGTTATTTCGTCTGCCATTGCCTTCCTTTCTACAACACGAGTCCTGACACTTCGCTGATTTGCCCGTAGGTATGCGTACCGTCGTAAGTATTGCTTCCGTCATAAGTTTCCGTGCCCGCGGCAATGTCCACGCTAACCAGTTTGCACCGCGCCGGAGCTACGTCTTTCACGAGATCGACCATTCGCTGCGCTTGGGCAACCGTGATGCTCTGGTTGATCTCAATCGAATAGTGCGCCCAGTGCGTCGTGCTGTCTGCCGGGTCTTCCACGCCCTCTCGAATCACGGCGCCGTCGAACCCCAGCGCGAAGATGATGTTTAGGAGAGATTGCGGCGTCCCTTCGATCGAATGAATACCGTAGCTGCCGCGCAGCAGATTCCGTTGTTCCGTCTCCGGCAATGCCGAATCCACTTCGATACTCAAATTCAGACCCAAATAGGTTATCAGATGCGTCGGGATAAGGTCGGGATTCCATGCGTCGATAATCGGCATCTGGATATGCAGGTTGGTGTCGACCGGCAGAATGTTTTCGCGCAGCGCTTCCTCGACCGATAGCTCCCATTCTGTCGCGTTCGGTGGCAGCATCGTTTGGAATTCAATGTTCGCCGCCGTGTATGCCGTAGCTCTGACAAAGATTCGGAACTCGATGAACGCTTGCGTGACCGCGTTCCGTGCTTGGTATCGATACTGTTTGCCGCTAATTATCTCGCGCGGCGTTCCCGTAATCCTGCGTGTCACCGGGTCGAAACCCAAGCCCGTCGGCAGCGCTGGCGACAGGCTCAAGGTAATCGTCCCCATCGTTCCGTCCGTCGCAAGCGGCAGCAGCGAATCGACCGGCTCCCCGATTTGGTACATCTGATTCGCAATATCCGGCGGAATGAAAACGATAGGGTTGCCGACCGTGATGTTGAATGTCATGACGACGGTGTTCGTGCCGTCCGTCGCCGACCACGCATAGAGTACCCGCGCCGTAGGCATGTTCGGCATACCGCTGATAACCCTATCCGTCAACGACGTGCCGGTGGGGAGTAATGTCGGCGCCAGTGCGTAGGTGATTGCCCCCAAGCCCCCTACCGCTCGCGGCAGTTCCAAATCGATTGTCGTCCCCGTCACCCACAACTGGTGATTCACCGTCGAAACGAATGCCAACACGCCCGTGATTGTCAACTGGAATTCAATGAAGTCAGTGGAGGTGTCGTCTGTTATTTCGTCCGAATCGAAGTCGCTGGCAAGGTTGCCGTCTCCGTCGATCACCAAATCAATGTCTTCGCTCGCAAAATAGCGGTAGGTGCGTTCCGATTGAGAGGCGGTGGGTGTTCCCGTAAGCTCCTGTGTAGTCTGATTGAAGTTTAAGCCGTCGGGCAGCGCGGGCGAAAAGCCGTACATCAACGTCCCCATGCCGCCGGTCGGTCTCGGAAGTTGTATATCGACCATCGTGCCGACGACCCAGTTCTGGTCTGCGATGGTGTCCGTCCCGAAATCGACGGGCCCCGTCATGGTCACCATTGCCTCGACCGTGACATTGAATGTCAGGCTGACAGCCGTGCCTTCCGTGTCGGTCGCGGTATACGTATATTCTGTCGATGCTGCGGGGTTCGCCGGAATACCCTTGAGCAGTCGTGTTGATGCGCTAAAGGTCACGCTTGCCGGTAACGCCGGCGTGAGTGTCAATGTTATCGCGCCCACACCGCCCGATGCTGCCGGGAGTCCCACATTTACCGACGTTCCCACGCGCCATATCTGGTCTGCAATGTTCGTCGGCGCAAAGACGATGGGGTCTGCTACCACCGCGATATTGAACATCAGGGACACAGTATCTGTCCCGTCGTTCACGTTATATGTGAATTGCATACTCGCGAACGAACCTGCCACCGAACCTGTGATCGTCGGACCTGCCGGGTCAAATGTCAACCCCGTCGGCAGCGTACCGGTTAGGGAATAGGTATACGTGCCGCTTCCGCCCGTTCCCTCCGGCAATGTCAAGCTGAACGTATCGCCAACACCGATCATCTGGTTGGCAACCATGCCGTCAAACGAAAGCACAACCGCCGGCGCCGCATACGTGAACGAAATCGAATCTGCGTTGTTGCCGGGACTGACGGCATCCGCCGCTACCGAGACCGTCACCGTGCCGCTCCCACTCGACGGCGCGGTAATAGGCATTGTATAAGAGGCTCCAGATCCGCTAAGGGCGCCTTTCGCACCAGCAGAGATTGTAATATCTGCTGCGCTAAAACCTGTGACCGTCTTATCAAAAGTGAACGTAACTGTCGCAACGCCGCTCGTTTCCACACTCGCAGGGTTGACCGTAATTTGCAGAACTGCGTCTGTTTCCGCCGGTGGGTCCGTGTCATCCGTGTCAATAAACCGATAAATTGCATCGTTGCCCGAACCAACCAAATAAGGGCGATTGTTGAAAACACCAGAACCGGTAGGGGCATCTTCGCTCACTCCAAATTGCGTCGCCGTCCCCACCCGTGTCGCTGTCATCGCATTACTATTGGTCGGGTCAGGGTCCGAGAGTCGATACAGATTGCCCTGCGATCGTTCAACCACATGGAACGCGCCGTCATAATGAAACAGTCCAAGCGGTTTCGGTGCAGTCACGCCTGACGGCCATACAATTTTTCCGACAAACGTTTTTGACGCATCAGTTACATCAATACTATAAATATCACTCCCATTTCTATCGCCATTACCATCATAAACAAAATGCAAATTTGTTCCGTCGGACGCTAACCCTTTTGGCAAAAGGGTATCGCCTACCCCGTTCAGGTCTCCGACGATGGTTACGCTAGTATCAGCTGTCCCAAAAATGCCTCGAAACGGATCTCCAAAAACATGTAAATCTGAACCATCCGTCAAATAGAGCCGTCCGTCATGTTCGCCCAACGCACCAAGACTAGAATTCTGAATAAGAGTTTGTGAAACATACTCGCCCTCACCTGCCGCAAGATTTGACATCAGAATCAGGCGCGATGCGCCTAGGACATAAAGATTTCCATCAAACGCTGAACACCCGCGCGGCGAAGCTTCTTGAATCCCGAAACTATTTGCATTCCCAAGTCGTATGGCTGCGCCTGTGAGACCCATAATATTTCCCTAATTTGCGATGTAAAGTTTCAACTCTACGGTGTCAGTTCCGGGAATGGTAAAATCATAGTCAGCAGTAGTATAAAAATTACGTAAGGTTGTAGTGCTACTATTTGAATACCTTACTCGCACTTCAACGTTGCCATAAATAAGAAAAGCACCAGCACTATTCGATTCATGTCCGAAATTAAACGTGCATTCTTCTCTGACAACATCATTGACAACAAGTGATACCAACCAACCTTGTTGCGCAGGAATAACACGCGTTTTTGGCACGTGTAAAGTAGTATCTGTATAAGTAGTACCTCTAATAGTTCTATCTGCAACCGAAAACCCGCTTGGGATTCCCGATTCTAACACCCAATTTTCAAACCTCTGCCCATCTTCAATGTCGCCTGTTGGCAACGTCATAGTCGCAATCAATTGCCCTTGTACATTACCAACGCCCAGCAGCGTCAACAATTGCAACGGCGTCACCTTCCGCCACTGCTTCGGCGTGCCGGTTTGGATAGCGATAATCGTGTCCGCAAGTTCCGCCGCGGTCAATGTCGGTTGATCGTCTAGGTTTAATTCTGCCATGTCTTTACCTTGTGCCTACCCGCCGGGATTAGAGCCGAACAGCCCGCCGCCACTCGGTGCCGTCTTCGTCCCATCTTCCAAGTCATCCCCACTGGCATCCTGTGTCGCGGAGGCAGTTAGTATAAAAGATACGACTCCCGTCCCGTCGTTTTGAGCCGCGGAATCAATATAGAAATTGACTCCCGTTCCGTCGTCAAAGAAATAGAGCACATCGCCTTTCCGCACATTCACAAACTCATCATGCCATTTGCATGTGAACGACGGGGAGTTCGCGTCCACAACGAACGCACCGAAATCACGTTTAAGATATGGCGTTTCGAAGATGCCCTTTACCGTCACAAGCGATTGACCCTCTCCTAACGACATAATCCGAATAAACGCATCGATAGCAAACTCATCAAAGAATATGTCAAGGTCTTCCCATTCTACTTCGCCATGCAGCATCTTAAATCTCCACTCGTAATGGTTTCTCTTTACACATTACGCTAAATCTGCAGAAGCTCGTCGCAAAATTTCTGAGGCAAAAAAAGGTAATATTCCCTGGAATAAAGGGAAACCTGGCATGTACTCTCATACTCCTGAAGCGCGCCGAAAAATGTCTGAAGCGCAAAAAGGAAATACCCACACGTTAGGCAACAAACTGTCGGAAGAACATAAGGGCAAAATCTCTCAAAGCATGAAAGAGTACCTGAAGGTGCGAGCCCCTTGGAATAAAGGGGGAAAACTTTCCGCAGAAACACGGCGAAATATGTGTGAAGCGCAACGTAAAAGGCGGCAACGCGAAAGATTCAAGTAACAGTGACAGTCGTAGAAGTGGAAAAAGGAACCTGTTCGTCCGTGGTGACCACATCTGCGCTCGGCGATGTGAGCGTGACGCCGGTCACGCCGATTGGCGATAGCACCGCATAGAAACGCGAGAGCGGGATATCGCGATTAATCACTTCGTTGTCCAACGCGAACTGCTCCGCGGCTGCCTGAACCTGATTCAAGACTGTCGTGCTATTCAATCCGGTTTCGACTGTGATGGTTGCGGTTACCGTGTAGTTCACCAAGGTTATTCCCTGAACGACCAACGTGTCGCACAGCGTCCGGCGGTCACGCGCATTCAAATACGTTCTCACTTCGGTCAGCAGCGCTGCGCTGGGAACGCCGCCGCCAGTGTCTTCCGATTGAATGGAGACGGTCACTTCTCCGTCTGCCGTGTTCTTAGGATAAGCGTCTTTGACCTCGGTCGTCGATTCGAGCGACTGTGTTTTATACCAACCGACACTCCCGACCGCCAGCGCGTGCCACGCGAGAATATAGCGTTGCCGCAGTGACTGGTCGTCTTCCAACACCTCCGGCTCTACCAGCACACCGTCTTCGTCGAATACCGCTTCCGTCTTGATCCGCCGCGTCAAGCCGATATTGTATGCGAGATGATCTAGATTCGCGCCGGTGGCGAAGATGATAACCGTCTGCCGGTAGGCGTTATTGATTCGTTTGCGCAGGTTGAGTTCGTCTACTGCGGACGACTGGAGCAGCGCGTAGACCGGGTCGCCCTCCTGAATGTTCGCGTAAGCCGGATAGTTCGTCATGAAGTTCGCCAGCTTGCGCGCCAATATCGCTTCGTAGGTCGACTGATCAATTATGTCCGGCTCTGGAAGATTAGGGAATACTAACGACAACGGCTAACTCCTCCCCTGCGATTTGTAGTTCCACGGTCAATTCGGCAATTCCTTCCTGCGCTTTCGTCAAGTCCGCGTGCGTGCCGATTACCGTCACGCGCGGCTCCCAGATGGATATCGCTTCGTTCGCCGCGGAATAGATAGCGGTCAGCGTGCTTTGATTCATGGGACCATCGAGCAGCAACGGCACGAGCGACCCGAACTGGCGGCGCATCACGCGCGTGGAGATGGGCGTCGTGAGAATCATCTCCACGCTCTGGAAGATGTGCTCTATTTCGCTAATCGGTTGCCCGGTCTGTCTGCTGACCATCAGTCCGTTTTTCCACCGCCATCATTAGCATCGCATTACGTTGTGTCTCGAGGTCTTCCAGCATCTGTACCAATTCCTGACTCCGAGTGTCAAATACTTGATTGCCCAGATTCTGACAATAAAGATGATCGTCAATTTGTTTATGGATCTCTGCTCGAATCAATTTATCGTTTCTCGAGTTTACCAATTCGTCCGGTACACCAATCTTTAGCGAACCAACGATGATATTAACTGCCATAAGCATTTCTCCTTTAGAAACTCTGTGATGGAATAGTGATATTAAGTGTTCCTGATGTGATTGTAACCGAAATAGCGGTCGGCACGGTCGCACCCGGCCCCACCGGTGTCGTGCACGGCACGGTCGGCAATATGAAACTCAAGCTGCTTCCGGCGTTCACTGCAATGTTGTTGACTGTCTGCGGCGGCGAGCCTGTCACATTCCCATCACCGTCTGTCGGTGTTCCGCTCGGCGGAGACGGGGCTCCGGACGGTGCCGGTGCCGGAGCAAAGAAAGCCGGCCCCATCGCAGTCATCAACGTGGTTAATCCCGTCGGGTGGAAGTTGCAGCCCACCAGATTCGCCGCCACCGCTGACAAGACCAGTTTACCCATCACCGTTGCTGCAAGTTCGGCGTTTCCAGAGGACTGAATCTCAAGTTTGGCAGTGGACGATGTTTCAAGTTTGGCCGTCCCTTCCTCGAGGGTGAGTTTGGAGTTGTGCGCCCGGTCTTCGATTTTCGCCGGGTTCTTGTTCGTTTGCCGGTCTGCGTCCCCACCAATGCGGAGCACGTGCTCGTCGTCATTGAAGTCCCACTTTTCGTCTGCGTCATTGGTAAATATCCTCCTCATGATGTTCTGGTCGGTTTCCGGTGCCGGTACACCGTCATAAAACATGGCGGGCAGGAATACGGCGTTGCCGACATCGCCGCCCGGACTAAATAGCATTCCCAATTCGTTCAACTCCGGCAACCAGTACGTCTGTCCGTTCGTGCCCGCACGCATGGTTAAGAACGGCACATTCGTCAACAGAACGCCGCGCACTTCCACGTTCAGCAGATTTGTGGCATCGTGCACCTCCGTCACCTTCGCAAGCTGCATCATGTTGGCTTTCGCGCTTTCAAGTGCCGCGACACGGGCTGTCAGAAGTGCGATGGCGTTACTCATGGGCTTGGCTCCGGGTCTCCGTAATCGGGCAACAGTTCAGTAGAATCGTCCGGGAATGTTCCCGTCTCTTCAGGGAACTTCGTGCGTAAGAATACAGTATTTGCAAGCACCGGCGTCAAAGACGGCGTCGCGCCTACCCACGCATCGTGCGACCAGTGAATCTCGCCGACATGGTAGTTGCGCTCTTCGTCCTTCACACTGTCATCGATGAATCGAATCGTATTGATAGTCGCTATGCCACAGTTCCAGCCTACCGCATCTGCATATATCTTCGCCGCTATATTCGTTGTCGCCTGCGCAAGCAACACGGTTGGATTGACGTTCGGAACGTCCGTATTGGATTCTGCGAACACCGGCAGCAGCAAATAGCCGGCAACCCGAATCCGCACCGGCATGTAATACGAAGCGTCGTCGGTAAGATCTTCGCCGAACCGGTTGAGCTCCATCTCATCCTGCCGCAGTTCCGGGTTCTCGAAGTTCATCACAAACGCCGGCAGCGCGACATCAGCGTACCGCGACTCTACAAACCCTTCCGCAGTCGGCGGAAACGACACGGTGTTCAGCGCTGAAAACGCGGATGTGAGCATCGTGTCGATACTGCTGGCGTATGTGAAGAAATTGAATAGCTCCGGTGCTGGCATATTTTATTTGATAATAGTTGTATTATTACTTGACATTGTCCATTATATGTTGTATAATATACTCATGAAAAGCAATACGAAATACTTCACTTCAACCCGCAACAACCGACAAAGGAGATTTATACGATGGCAACTAGAGTCATATTAACAATAACCGACAAAGTTATAAATGCCGCCACTGAATACGCCAACAAGAAAACCGTGGCTGATGGAATCACCGTTGCCGATATCGAACAGGTTATTGAAGAACAGCGAATCGAACTTCACAAACTTGAACAACATTATATTAACCTTGACAACGACGGTTCTATAGTTCTACGCAACAAAGTCGGGCGTAAAGCCGGATGCTTGTTTGGTATCTGGAGTCAAATCTGGAGCCTACATAGTGCAATAAAAGGTCGCATCTAACTCCACCCAGCCCCGATTCCGGTCGGGGCTTTTTTATGTCTTCTTCCATTTAAGATTTGATTGATGGTCTACAACCTGCCCGAAGTTCTTATCAAACAATTCATTGATTTTCGGCTGAATCTCGCGTTCGATGAATGCCACGGCGCGTCCTTCGATGGGAATCAGTATCTCCTCCCACGACCGTTGCCCTTTCGGAAGCGTCACGGCGCGTTTGATGGACTTCGGGTTCGGGTCGTACCGGAAGCGCGTGAGGAAATAGCCGGGATAAAATTTGCCTTGAAAGCGCACGCCGCCCTTTTCCTGCACCGGCTTCTCTTTGAACTCCGAAGCCCGAATATCATTGACTCCGAACCACACGCCGGGCGTCTTTCCCTTCAGCGGTTTGACTCTGGCGCGCGGCACTTTCTTCCTGCGTAAGCCGTCAATCCCCAGATTCCCTTTGCTGGAAATGGCGCGTGCGTTGACCGCCGTGCGATTCGCCGCTCGCCGGTGGAGTTGCGCCATTTTCTTCTCGGTCGCGCCCAACGCCTTCCGCACCTTTTTGTCGTCCAGCTCCAGTTTTATTTCCATTTACTCGCTTTTTACTTGACACTCTCCCTTATATGTTGTATAATATACTCACGATGACCAAGAAAACTTACTATAGAGGTATCAACAAACTGGACAAACACATCGACATTAAAGAGCAGTATTCAATTCACATTACGCTTGATATCGACGACATTGCTTATAGCTATCTCGACGAGGACACTATTGAAAACATCGACTCAAGAGAAGAACTCATAGAAAAAATCAATGAACTCGCGATTGAAGATTATCTTGAGTATAAAGATGGGCATTCCGGCGAAGCGCTCTATTATCTCGGCGTGTGCGCCGTTGACAGTCGTGAAGCTGTTGAAGACTATTTTAATTCTATATGTTTCGATTTGGACGACCTTGAAATTATCGAATTTCAAGGGGTGCTTTTAACGGACGGTTACGATTGTTCAATCGTACGTCCACTTTAACCAACAAGGAGATTGACTCGTGAATGACCATTTAGAAGGCATCATAACGCAACTCAACGACTGCAAACGAATTGCCTCGGAAGAGGAGAACTGTGAGGAAGCAGCAGACAAGTTAGACGAAGCTGTATGGTCTATCGTATCTGCTCAATGTGCTTTAGCCGAACACTCTGATACACAAGGAGAATTGACATTATGAGAGA
>CBDCUX010000001.1:0-141431 GCA_965222805.1 Candidatus Poribacteria bacterium | reverse complement strand
TCTCCGAGAACTCCGATTCCCGACTCTTTCTGACGGTTTCCGATGGAAACCGACCGCCACTAACAAAGGAGCCCCGCTGACCGCCGACTGCTGACGGCTGTCGGTTTCCATTAAACCATGTCAAACGAAATCTATCTCTCCGTTGCACAAGCCGCCGATCTACTCGGCATCTCGCAAGAAACCCTCTACAAAGAGATTCAGTCCAAGAACCTCACCGCCATAGAGAGCCCAGACAGAAAGCGGAAACATCAGGTCATCGCCCACAGCGAACTCTCGCGCCTCTACGGCGACATCTACATCCCTGACGGGTATCTCGAATACGCCGGAGACAAGTCCGTAGACTTCGTGAGAATCGCGCTCCGGCAAGAGAACCAGAGGCTCCGCAAAGCATTGGAAGAGACCCAGACCCGCGAGCAAAACCTCAACGACCAGCTCAAAACCGCACTCCAAAACCACAAAACGCTCATCCAGACCCACGCCGATCTCACCAAAACCATCGACAACCTAACCGCCGTGCTGGACAAAATGACATAAATTCTTCAAACGCTGGCGAGGTTTCTAACCTCGCTATTGTAAAACTTTCAATAACTTTGTATATTCCTGTAATATTTACAAATAAACCCTAAAGAATTACAAAACTTCTGAAATCCTTGTAGGAGGGAAGGGGTTACCGACCACCCTTCCCAACTTCCAACCGCTATTCTTCTTCCGCCTCCGCCTTCTTCCGCCTACGATACTCACGCATATACACCCTTCGCTTCTCCTTATAGTCCGGATTATCCTGTGCAAATTCCCGACGACGCTGTTTCTCAAGTGCCCGATACTCAGGATCATTCGCATACCGTTCCCGACGCGCCGCCTTCCGACTCTCGGCGTATTCCGGGTCAGTCGCATACCGATTTTTGTCATAATCGGGGTTCTTGTCTCTCCATGCCTTCTGACGCTGTTTCTGTTTCTCTTTATATGCAGGGTTATTTTCACGCCGCTTTCGAGTGTATTCACGCTCATACGCCCGATCTTTCTCAGTCCGCTGCTTGCTCTTGCGGGGTTTCGATGCGCTGGGTCTGCGTTTTTGCGAGGACCGGCGTTGATACTCGCGCTCCTTTTCACGACGCGCGGGATCGCCCTGAAAGGCATCTTTGAAGGCATCGAGGGTGGGAGGGTTGGACAGACACTCGGTTTCGGTCCACTGCCGGACAGTATCATCAAGCTGCACCCACGCACGTCGGTCAGCGAGTCGCGCAAACGTTTGAAGTCGGTGTCGATACGCCGTGCGCGCCTCATCTTCCGTCCCAAACACCTCTATCCCAAGAAGTTCGATCTCCTGATACGTGACGGTCTGTGCCGCTTTAATACGTGCGTAGAAAGTTCGGAGCGTCCCAACACCAAGCTTACAAACCGTATCGTCCCTATAACGCCACGCATACACAAAATACTGTTCAGGTGCCAAATCCATCCCTTCCACCCTTCCCTCCTTTTCTTCCACCCTTCCCATCTTCCTAACTTCCCAAAACTCTCGCCTTCTCATCCTGGTATGCCTCAACAACCGGTGCGAGCAGCTCCCGACAAAACTCCGCCGCAAGGATCCCATCAATCTCCGCCTTCACCATCCCACCCTTCTGATACGCCTCCATCGCCGACGCGTGTTCAAGCAGCCGTTCCCGGACAAAATAAGATTGGATTTTCGCCGCGGCGTCTTCAACCAACTCGGGTTGCGCATGGACGGTTTGCCGAAGGATGTTATCCCGTTTGACGCGAAACTCTGCTGTCAGGTCCTCAAGCTCCTTCTCTCTCACCTTCTCTGCGCGTACCTGACGCTCTTTTTGCACCTGCGTGTCCTGATAGTTCTCTCGAATCGCTTCAATAATAAAACCGCCACGATTTTTCACATTTGCCGCATGCAGCGATATTTCAATCTTTTCGGCGACATACACTCCAAAATCAGGGTACGTGCCGGGCGGTGACAGTTTTTCGGGCGCGACGAAATCCCACGCTTGGTCAGCGATTTGCAGTGCCATGTTCCGATCGATCTCTGCCTGGACGAGTTCGACAGCCACGGGTGAGAGGTTCTCTATATCCGGGAACAGCGACTCCTGAATCGGAATCTGTTCGACCGACGTGGCTTTGGTGATTCGGAACTTGAGTTCGGCAATCCGTCGTCCGATGCGTTTCTGTTCAACCGCAACGGAGTAGGTTGTTAAGTCGTTAATCTCCTTGACGGCAGGTTTGACGACAGATCGGTTAAATTCACTGTACACCGGGTAGTCCGCTTTTCCAAGACCTAACAGCTCCTTGAAGGTTTCAAGTGCCATGAAAGGGGTTTCGCCTTGGTCCCGATCCGCATCAAAGTAGTCGAAACAGACTTCCCATAACACCAACGCATACTGGCTCTTGAACCGATTTTGGAGACGGAGGTTCAACTTGGCATAAATACGAGGGTTATGCAGTTTCAAGCGGAGATGTGGTGCAAACCCGTAAGTGCAGACACCGTTTTTTATATCTGCGGATGCGAGTAGGACCGCAACGCCCCATTCTTCTTCTTTATTCTTGTCGAGCACGTTCCATCTCACCTTACAATCCACGAGTGCCTCTAATATTTCTTTCAAGTAATTCTCGTTCTTGCTGTTAAAACCGAGTTTCGCCGCTAACTCGGCAACGCTGACGCGATAGATGTCTGTATTGGGTAACTCGTCATAAGCATTGGCGAGCAACACGTTCCATGCACGCCGCTGCAACAGCGTCATCTTGCTCTGCACCTGAATCGCTGGACTCGCCTTGATGAGTTCATTTCTTTTCGCTAAGTTCATAAGATCCTCCTACTGGACCTCTCTGCCACCGCTGGCGAGGATTGTATCCTCGCCTCTTTAGAGGGTCCAATTCATTCTAAAATCTACCATAAAGAGTATAACTTAAAAATGTGTTTGTTGTCAACATGACTCACATTTTACTCCCCATAAACACACATTTTAAACGTCGAGACCCTTAATTTTCACATCGGAAACAGTAGGGTGATAAGCGGACTCCAGACCCTTCCCCATAAACACACATCTTTTCCGTTGTGTAGAACCTACAGAAATCCGTAGATTTCCTGTCTGACTTCCTGCTTCACCGTTTCGTGCCTCCGAATGAGGTCTTACAGAAACTCCACAGGCGTTTTGCGTCTCCTCGCAACTCGTGGCGACGGTTAAGGTTAAGTAGGACACAGATTTATCGCAGCGTTTAGGTCTCGGTCGCAAGTGAAACCACATTTGAGGCAGTTGTATACCCGATCCGAGAGCGTGAAGTGCTTTTTCTTGTGTCCACAACTGCTACAAGTCTTACTACTGGCAAAGAATTGGTCGGCTTGGGTTATCGGAATGCCACGTCTCTCTGCTTTGTATTTGAGCATGGTAAGGAAACGAGAGAGTGCGGAGTCTGATAACGCTTTCGCCAGTTTCCTATTCTTGAGCAGTCCGCTGATATTGAGCGTCTCTATACCGATAGCAGAAGCACGTCTAACAATACGCGTGCTGGCTTGGTGGTGAGTGTCTTCACGGATATTCCCAATCCTTTCATGCAACTTACCAAGCCTCCGTTTCTGTTTCTGCCAGTTCTGTGAGCGAAGCACTTTACGCGATAAAGCACGATTTGCACGTGCCAACTTGCGCTCATATCTTTTCAGCGGGCGTGGGTTGTCGTATTTTGTGCCGTCAGAACAGGTAGCAAGTGTATTGATACCCACGTCAATGCCTATCGGTTGCTTATCGTCAAACAGAGGCGGTTGGTGTCTGTAGTTATTTGAATCACACCTTACCAGTATAGAGACGAACCAGCGGTCATTCTTACGAGACACGACAACTTTGGTGATTTCGCCTGTGTATCGGAGTTCTTCACGCATTCGTACCCACCCAATCTTAGGGAGGTCAATCCGTTTCTTATGGACGTTCACCGTGCCTGCACCATTATCCGCTTGGTAAGAACATTTACCAGATCGCTTCTTATAGACAGGAAAACGGTTCTGCCCTTTTTTCCAACGGGTTACTGCGTCACCGAGGTCACGTATCGCGTTCTTAGAGGCGTTTTGCGATAAGTCCGCAGACCAAGGAAACTTCTCTCGCTTGACCGCATTGAATTCCTTACGCAAGTCCTGTTCGCTTTGCCAATTATCTGCGTCTAATCCTGCTTTGAAGGCAGACAAGGCAAAGTTGAATGCAACACGCCTATACCCGCAATGTTGTGCCATTCGCGTGGATTGCTTGTTATTCGGAGTGAGTTCTATCTGATGTGCGCGTAAAATCATGGTATATCGTATATCGTGCAGTTATCCCCTAACGAGTGGGAGGCAGGCACACCACCAAGCGGTGGTGCTCGTTATGCCTGCCAACACGATACTTTCATTATAGCATTTTTCCAAACAGAAGTCAAGAAAAATCTTTGGGATTCTACAAGTTTTTCGCTATTGCACACCTTTTCCCCATAAACACACATTTTAATCTAATTTTTCCCCATAAACACACATCTTTAACCCCATAAACGCACATTTTATTCCCCATAAACACACATCTTTAACCCCATAAACACACATTTTAAAGTCTGGGAATGTAGGTGTGGTATGGGCGCATCGCACCCTTAAACATTTTAAAGTATATATTAAAATAGTTAAACAACATGCACCCGAACCGCTTCTTGAAGCATAAAGGCCCCTGGTTTCTGTTGTTTAACAATAAAAAAATAAGGAAAGAAAGGGGAGCGTTCACAAGAGAGTTCCCTTTATGTGAGCCCCCATCTTACGCGGTAATTCCCCTTTTTCTGCGTGCGCTGATCAGGGGTCAAGACCCCCTTATATCCACGCTTACGTTTCGCCGGCTCTCCCTCCGGCTTCCAATCCGTCCGGTGCCCCTGATAGCCACGGCTCACACCTCGCAATGGCTGCTGCCTCCGTCTGCTGGTTTTTCTTCGAAAGTAACCTTTTCGTATGAAAGGTTAGGTTCAATACAGAATGGATACAATCCCTGGATCCGTTCTTGGTTTGAAAGGTTTTAGGTTTAGGTTTACAAATTTTTATTCCATAAGAACAAGGAGATAGAACGAATGTTGTCAAAGAAAATGGCATTTTCGTTAACAAGTCTAATAACAATTCTCGCACTCGCTTTCGTGGTGCCGTCTGCACTGGCGGCGCCGGGCGGGCCGACGGTGACAATCACAGCCGTAAGTGGAGATAAAGATAAGTCCACGACAGATGTTATTGACGTGAGTCTAGTAGAGGCGGGTACTGTCGACGATGCGTCTGACGATACGTTTGACGTAACGATTAAGTTCAGTGACCCAGTGGATGTGTTGACCATCGGTACCGATGACACCTCACGGGGAACTGATGATATTATCGTCACTAATATAGACTCAGGGGTGGAAATAGATTATGAGGCGGTTCGGAAAAACAGTCAGGAATACACAGTAACGATTACACCTGGCGAGTGGGATGCTGATGCTGATGGTAGTACTGATGACGTAGCCGTCGAGAATGTAAGAGTATATGTGAAGGCGGATATGTCCACCTCTATTGGCGGTGATACTATAGGGAAAAAGAATCAGCTTGCTGCCAAAGTATTTAAGGTAATTACTACTCCTGGTATGCCTGGAAGTGAAACCCCCTATCCCGTTAGGATCAAGAGACTTGCCCCTACATCAGGATTTATGACACCAAAAGTTTCTGGTCCCTTTGATGTGAAGATCGTGCTCAGTGAACAACCGAAAGATGACAAATTCACAGCAGGTCACATCGGCACAAAAAATGCGACTGTTGGAGACATTGTCTTCGGCGGACCCATAGCGCGATGGAAGTATCTCATGACGGATGAGGATGAGACCCGCACTACATATCACGACGCCGATAATAATAATAATCTAAGTGGTGCTGCGACAGCTGGTGCAACTTATGATACCACTGCCGAATCAATCGCCCTAAATCCACAGGCAACTGGTGCCGGTGCTATGTTCTATCGGTATAAAGTTGCGATTAATCCGGATCTCAAGAAGGATGAAGCCGTAACTGTATGGGTTAAAGACTTTGAAGACAATGAAGGGGCCGATCCGCCTGAAAAGTATAGGCATGATGCCTTAGTCTCTGGGAGTGTTGTCAAGTCTCGAAAAGTCCCCGATGCCCTCTCGGAAGGGAAAGAGAAGTTAACGGTTTCAGTAGATTTAACTTCTGTCGTAGGAACGCCCGAGGCTGCTGGAAAGGAAGTGAGTATCCCCAATGATACGATCATCCCTGCTGGCGGCTACTTGATTGTTGCCAAAGATGATGGCGAGGGCGACGATACCCATGAAAAACGGACGGATTCGACCTATATCATCTACCCTGGCAATCCAATGCGGAGTGCGCCAGACCCGGGTAAGCAGCAGGCGCAACATCTCTATCACATGGTTAAGGCAGGCCTTCCATACGACTTAGAGGGGTTCCTCATCCGAGGTGGCACGATTGACTTGATCGCTCCAGCCGCAGGTGTGGTTATCACTGAAATCATGTGGGCGACCGATGCCGGGAGTTCAAAGCGTCAGTGGATTGAGATTAAGAACATATCTGGTGCCCGAATCACGGTCAAAGACTATAAACTCACGTTCTATACCGCCAACGAGGCACTCCCCGATATGGCCGCGACTGGCAGCACGATCCGAGACCGTATGAGCACCCTCTATAAAGGGACCAATCACTGGTCGATTGCCGGTAGAGGGCAAAGCGGTCGAATCCAGGGTAAAATTGAGACCAAGAACGCAGCCGGAGAGGTTGTTGATGTAGAAATTGTGCCGACAGACCGACTTATCTCAATGGAGCGTGTGATGGCTGCCGATGACATGTATGCCGATGGCACGATGGCAAGTTCCTGGGCACAGTCAGTACCACCGAGTTCAAACTTCGTGGACGCAGCAGGCGGGCTCTTTGTCGGCTCCCCAGGCGCAGACCCCATCAACCCGGTAGCAGACCCAGTGCCCGAACCCGAAGCCGAACCGACACCTCCTGTCGCCGTTGCGATGAAAGATGACATCATGATTACCGAAATCATGGTTGACACGGGTGGCGGTAGACTCCCGCAGTGGATTGAACTCACAAACGTCTCTGGCGCAGAAAAGAGCCTCGCAGGGTGGTCTATTGAGATCGAGAATACTGCTGCGGATGCCGATGCTATTGCGAGTTCGATCAGCATCAATCTGAGCGGCACGCTCGGTGTGGGTGGTGGTGAAGATGCCGGTGGCACAATGGGCAAATCCCTCCTACTCGTCGCTGGGGCGGCTCGCAGCTCCAGCAACCTCTCGGGAAGTGATCGTGTTGTGGATATCTCAGCCGCAGTAGCTCAAAAGGGTCGTTATACTCTCCTGAGCACGATGGGTTTCATGATCACGCTCGTGCCACCGCAAACCACTGGTATTGTGCAGTATGGTGACATGGCTGGCAACCTTGATGCCGCTGAAGCCTGGGAGATTGAGATGTCCGAGAACGGTCGGAGTTCCTTGATCCGTCGTGAAATGCTCGCTGACGGTATGGCAACCATGGGCACAGATGCAAACGGTTGGGTGCTCGCCTCCGGCACATCACTGGTCTCAGGACCCGCGACGTGGTATGGAAGCGACGAAGACGCTGGAACACCCGGTTATGATGGTGGTGGACCGCTACCCGTGGAGCTCTCACACTTCCGTCCCGCACGCGATAAAGCGACTGGCGCAGTGGTGATTACATGGGCAACCCAATCCGAGTTGAACAACGCTGGATTCTTCATCAAACGGAGTAACCAACGCGACGGTCAGTTCCAAGTCATCAACGCCACAATGATCGCCGGCGCAGGCACAACCAGTGAAAAGCAGTTCTATACCTACACGGATACAACTGCGCAACCTAACGTCGTATACTACTACCAAATTGAAGACGTGTCCCTTGATGGAAATCGTCAGACGCTCACCAACGGCATCCGCCTCAAAGGACATATCGGCGCCGCTGGCAAACTGACGACAACCTGGGGTGAATTGAAGACGTCCCATGAGTAGTAGGAACAAAAAGGTTATTTCAGGGATAAAATTTGTTTGAACTAACCTTAACCACGAAATAAGCCGGTGTGCCTCGTGTGCATCGGCTTATTTTGTATAAGCAATCAGAGAAAAAGAGAGGTTTTTTTCAATGCAGACTTTATTTTTCAGAAACCGATTTGTGATCGGCGTGCTGATGGTGTGTGTGCTGGCGTTGGGGGTGCAGGGCATCGCAGATGCAATAACCGAGATATCCATAACTACGTCAGAAACTCAGTATCTTACTGCCCCTATAGAGGTTACGAATGGAGTGTTTTCAATAGCGGTTGCTGTAACATTACAAGCGCGTTTGACAAAGAACAGCAATTATCAGATGATACCTGCTGATCATGCTGCTGTAAGCGGCGTACAGGGAACCTACTACTATGATGCGAGTAAGTACAAGCTTTTGAAGACAGATACCGGTGATCTATCTGTGCTTACGTTCCGTTATAGAATATCAGAAGCTAATGCCTTTTATTACAATGAAGAAGCTATCACTATTAGCGGGAGTTCAGGCATCACTTTCTACGGATCCGTTCAAGGATCCTCTGTAACATTGAAAGAAACAGAAACCGGGAGTAAGCAACTTACAGGCTCTATCACGTTGACAGGATACGCTACCACGGTAGGCACGAAAACAATTACCATAACGGATGCTACGCCATCTGCTGATCTGAAAAGTACTGATACAAAAGCAGAAACACTGACCCATAAGATTTATGTAGTGCAGGCTCTTCCTACTATACCACCAGATATCAGTCTCAAAGGCATTACCAATGGATTCAAATCCAGGGTCTATGGTAACAATGATGTGCCGATTCATGACAGGAATTCGCCGAGTAACTATAAGGTTACTTACGAGGTTACGAAAGGCAGCGGAACACTCTATTTGCAAGAGGGCGAGATTGAGAGTACACCACGTGCTGCCACCCTCACAACATCTACTGCCGCTAAGGTATTTCTGGATGCTAATGGTAGTGGAGCGACGGAAGACTACAGTGACGGCGAAACTCATACGGTGACCGCAACGATTGATAGCACCGTCTCTAACGGCACTAATACAATAGGCGTTTATATCTATGGACAGCCCACAGTCACTTCACCTGAACTGGCAGGAGTCGGAAGTGCTGCAACGCCCGGTAGTCCTGGTCAGCGGATTTCAGATGCCTTCACCGTCACGGTAATGGATGGGGCAAACCCCGCAGTGATGGTTCAATCGGTACGAGTCAAGTTTGAAGTAAAAGATAAAACAGACGCTGGGGGCACTCTAATTAACGCGAATTCGGGGACCATAGTTGACTCAAATAATCGGTTAAAAACCGACGCTGATGGGATTCGACTCACAGAGGAAACGGGTAAAAAACTATATGTGCGTACTGGTACCGACGGTATGGCTACAGTTGACTTTCTGCTCGGGGATGCTGGAGAGCAGAAGGTTTTTGTTAGCGCAGTGGGCATGCCAAGAAAGGAACTTAGTGCCTTTACTACGTCTATTAAAGCCGGAAAAGAATTATCTAATCCCACCTCTCAAAGCAGCGAAGGCAAATATAATCTATATGTGACTGTAAAGGAGGAAAATGAAGAGGTAAATGATTGGAACGTCGAATTCAGAACAAGCAAAGGGACCTTGACAAATACGCCTACTAGCCCAGAGACAACTGCTACTCCTAATGATAATGATCCTGACAATGATGTCGCAGCAACTATGACAAGAGTAGTGGATAGGACTGATGCACGCGGCATAGCTTGGGTTATTTACGATCCAAAGGGCAGTACAGGCGATCTAATAGTTACCGCAAGTGTCTTTGAGAATGACAGCGGCACAGGCGATATTATTGATGACGTAACCTTTAATATCAGAGGAGCCCCCCGTCAACAGCAACAGCAACAGCAACAACAGCCCGCCAATATCATCACATTGTCGGCATCAAGCACGAGTGGCACGCTAGGCGATGAAATAACGCTGACGGTTTCAAACCCTGCTGGGATTTCAGTTACACTGAGCAGTCCCGATAGCGGTTTCCCACAGAGTAATTTCTCACCCGCAACAGGAACAGGAACCAGTTTCACAAGCACCGTCACGCTCCCCAGCACAGCTGGCTCGTATACGATCTTAGCCTCTGGCACAATCGGGGGGCGCACGATTTCAGATTCAGTGACGGCTACCGTTACAGCACCCGGCACGATTTCGCTGGCGTTAGTCGGGACCGAGAACAACGGTGCCCATACCCTTCAGACGACCGTCCGGAATGCAGCCGGTACACTTGAAACCACATCTGTGACGGTAACACTGAGCGGTGCGGGTATCTCCAGAACGGTTACGGTTAGAGGTTCCCAGAGTGTTCCAATTACCCTCCCTGCCACGGCAGGAATCCTGACCGCCAGAGCCACGGGATATAACGCTGGAACGCTCACCATCCCTGCGCGCACCACTGGCTCCGGACAGCCATCAGGCGACACACCGCCAACAGGATCCGCCGGTGTAGCAGAGCGCATTGAGATTGACGGTTCGCGGAGCATAGACGGCACGGTGAACCGATCGACACGGCTCCGCGCCCAGGTCTTGGATGCCAACGACACCGGCGTTAGAGATGTCAGAGTCACGTTCCGTATCCTCGCACCCGGACGGGGACGGCTTTCACAGCGCGGGAACGGACGGGCGGTCCAAGTCAACACGGATCGAAACGGCACCGCAAGTGCGACGCTCACACCGTTAGGAGGCAACCTCATCGTTGAGGCAAAGGCTGCCGGGGTTACGGCACCTGTCAGTTTCATCATCGATGTCGGTGAAGGATCTGACGATACCGAGATTGATGATAGCACAGTAGTGAAGGCGTATCACGTCGGCGACAAGATTCCGATAAGCCTGGAGGAGACCCTTCGCTTTACGGGCAGCCGCACGCTGAGCGGGACGACCTACACGTGTGTCGGTCCTGGTGCGTGTGTGATCTCTTACGGTCTTGTCACCAAGGGAGCGATACGGGTGCCCCCCGCAAAAACGACGACTCCCGGTACAGGTGATACACCCCGCACGATCGCCCCGAAAGTCCTCGTTGCCGCGGCGAACCGTCCCCCGATGCTCTGGGTAGACGGGGGCAGTATCTACGCCCTCGTGGGTAAAGATGTCCAAAAGTTCGTACCGAGTGTGGATACCGCCGTGAATATCGCTGTCGGTGGCGGGAAAGTCTACTGGACGGAGATGACGGGTGAGAGTTCCGGTACGATTAACAGTGCCAACCTTGACGGTTCAGGAGCGACCGAACTCGCTTCGATCCTGGCAGTCCCAATGGGAATTGCTGTGGATACGGATACCGGTAGCAAACTCTACTGGACGAACTCACGTGGGAGGATCCAATCTGCCAACCTTGACGGTAGTAAGATTACGAACGTGCTGCAAGACCTGCCGGGTCCGATGGACATCGCTCTCAATCGGGGGATTGTGTACTGGACGCAATACGACGCAACAAAAAGCGAGGGGGCTCTCGGGATCGTCAACCCCACGGCACGCGGGGTGCCGAAGACTATTTCCACAGGCATGGATAGCCCCGGTAGCCTCGTTATTGGTGGCACTCAAGTCTACTGGACGGAGAGGACAGGGACAAGTTCCGGCACGATCAACGCTGCGACCCTCAACGGGAGCGGTGTGGCGGAGCTCGCTGCTATCCAAGCCGTCCCGATGGGCATCGCTGTTGACGGTGCGCGCAGTCAACTCTACTGGACAAACGCCCGTGGGAGAGTCCAAAGCGCGAACCTCGATGGCAGCAGGATCCAGAACGTCGTTGACGGATTAGGCGCACCGGGCGACATGGTGCTGAGCAACAGCCTCAAGGAAACCCCCGCCACGCCACCTACATCTACGAAGTCCACGACGACTGCATCTAAATCCAAGTATGATGTCAACGGAGACGGCACCGTGGATGTCAAGGATTCTGACGCCCTCATTGTCGCAGTCGCAGCAGGCGTAACCGATGCCAAGTATGATGTCACTGGCGATGGGAAGGTAGACATCAATGATGTCGTCGCGGTTACCGCTAACCGTAACGGCAGCGCACCCGGCGCACCCGCACTTATCGGGAATATCAAGTTGTCTACCGTTGAGAGAGACCGACTCCAAGAACAGATCAATCTCTTAATCGCTACAGGGGATCGCTCACCCGCCGCGCTCAAAACACTCATCTACTTGCAGCAACTCCTCGTCATGGCGCGCCCAGAGAAAACGCAGTTGCTTGCGAACTATCCCAATCCGTTCAACCCCGAAACCTGGATTCCATATCAGTTGGCGACGGATACGGATGTGCGTATCACGATCTACAACGCCCAGGGTGTTGTCGTGCGGACCTTGCAGTTGGGTCAACAGTCCGCAGGCTACTACACGGATCGGGACCGTGCGGCGTATTGGGACGGTCGGAATGCGTCTGGCGAACAGGTGGCGAGTGGAATTTATTTCTACCAGTTAGAAACCGACGACCTGTCATCACTTCGTAAAATGGTGATCCTGAAATAGGGAAACCCAGTCGTAGGAGAACCCACTCTGTAGGTTCTCCGTAACCCCGAAAAAGGCGCGCGGAGCAGAGGCGAGAAGGTAAGCAACCTGTAGGTTCCTTACCTTGCGCCTCTGGTGTAGCAATCGCGCCTTTTTTTTTACGGCCGCCGCTGCCCCCAATCCAAAACCTCTCGCGACGCAAACCCGTTCTTCACGAGTAGCGCCCCAAGATCCACCCGATCACCAGCCTCATCGAGCAGCTCCAGCCGGCACTGCACCAACCGATCCGAATCCGCATACCGCGGCGCGACCACCAGCAACCCCGACGCGTTCAAAATCGCACGCCGACAAAATTCGAGTGCCGCCCGTCCTCGCGCTTTCTCGCGCTGGAGATGCGACTGCGGACGGTTGGCGATCTGTGTGTTCCACAACGGCACCGAGACATCCACACGCACCGTGGCTTGCACGATCATATCGTCCAGACGGTTCACATCTGCTTCCTGCATCCCAGGAAACCTATTCGTCTCCGGGAACAGGCGGATAGACAAACGGATTAAATTCGGTTCAAAAACGTCTTCTGGATGCTTCAACCATGCATTAAATTCACCGTCACTCTCAAAATCTTCCAAGTCCGGAGACCGCAGCGCGGGCACCTCTTCAACAGGGATCTCCCGCCGCGGCGGAAACCCGGGTGCTGCTACACCCGGTCCAGACCCACTCGCAAAATACACCGTTCCCGCACACAGTGATAGCAGTAGCACTCCAGTACACAATGCTGTAAATATTATCCAAGAAACACGCATCAAAGCTTATCCTCATAGTATGTACTTTTTCGCAATCGTTAATTGACGAATCGGATTTTGGAAGGTCTTGCGCATTCCGCTGTCTGTGCGCAAGACCGTAACGTTTGTTTGTTATTCACAAACAAACTTTCCAAAATCCGCGCCTGTGAGTATATTCCAAAACAGGGTGAATTGTTCCCAATTCGCCTCTTTACCTTGCGGAAAAGTGAAAGTTTTTCGGAAGTTAGGTATCTACGTAACCTTTGGTTACGGAGATACAATATACTTCCGATGCGTTGTGGATAACAACAAAACGTTACCCTGTTTTTTGCTTTCGAAAAAACAGGTTCACTTTTCCGAAAATCCGTCAATTACCGTCCCTTCCGACCGCGTTTCCGTCTCGGTCTCCCCTTGATCGGGTTCTGTTCCTGTGCAGCACGAAACGCCACTTTCCGCTCAAATGCCGCTCGCTCTTGACACTCTTGTTCCAGCTTCCGTTTCCGCTGGACTTCTGGACTCGAAAGATACTCACTCAGCGTCATCTTCCGCGGAGACTCATCCGACACACAATGCTCATCTTGCAAACGCTGCTCATCTGGTGAATGCTTCCGCGGTACGCCTTCTGCACCTGTGAGTTCGCCCAATCTTTGCTGGACTTCTTCAGGAGTCCAGATGTTTCCTTGTTTATCCATGTTATCTTCCTCTATAAAGTTATCATCAGTTAGATGTAGGTTGGGTTGAGTTCGCGAAACCCAACAACTGATGGCTGACCGCTGATTGCTGATAGCCAAAAATGGTGGGTCCAGTCGTTTTATAGGGTTTTCCTCATAAACACGTCAATTGTTCAGAATTTGTAAGATCAGGAATCGCATCCCAGTCCTTACGTGCAATAACATAATTGGATTGGAGTCGAGCATAATAGAAGGCATAAGCAATAATGACTTCTGCTTCACGTTTACGCTCACGCCATGCTGCCCAACGTTTATGATTCGTCTTTCGTTGGATTTCACCACCTAAAAAGTTATGAGTTCCTTCCTTAACTCGCTTCTGGGCAGTTTCACGTTGGATTTCACCACCTAAAAAATTATGGGTGCCTTCTTCTGGGGTGGGTCCAGTCGTTTTATAGTTTCCTTCTCCCCGCGACTGCGATTTCTCATTTTTTAGGATTCTCCGAATTGTTGTTACACTCACGCCATATCGGTTGGCGATCTCTCGTAGAAAGATTCCACTTTCGCGGATTTCCCTAATTTTCTCTGCGTCTTTCCACGCTGCGCGAGTCTGGTCAGTTGCATTATTATGCGTTTCGTAGTTTGCTCCTAAAAATGGATTTGTGCCATCTGCAACCCGTTTTAAAGCTGTCTTATGATTCCGTTCTCGTCCTTCAGGGGTTCGGCTGGGGTGTTTATCTCCTGAAAAGTTGTGTGTGCCATTTTCAATACGTTCTTGAATGACACGTTTTGCTGTTTCACTGTCAACACCCTCTCCGCCCCATGTGGTATTGTATCCGCCTAAAGACGTGTGCCCGTTTCCATATTTGATGCATAATTTCTCAATTTTATCAAGTAGGTTCTCTGGCACGTTCTTATAGACGATTTCGGTCGTGATATTCTCTGTTCCATATTTCTGAATAGCACGCCAAAGTAAAGGTTGCGTTTGGTATCCGCTGAAGTCCTTGCGAATACGGGCTTTGAGCGATTTTAGCGTTTTCCCAAAATACGCTTTCCTATTTGGAAAGGTATGTTTGTAAATGATGCCAGTCCTCATTGTGGTATCTCCGTTCGGGTAAGTTTTCCGTTCCCTATTGGTAGTAGGCGGTGAGATGCTACCAACATCTCACCTGAACGGAACTTCTATTATACTACAATTCATGTTTTCTGTCAATCGCTTTTCAAGGTCAAATGCATAGGCATTCACGGAGAACCCAACTGGGGAAGCCAAGACCCTGATAGACATTTAAGGGTAGGAATTTAACCCTTTATCTTTAGGGATAGGGATGCGCACCCACAGACGCATACACCTCATTGGCTGGCTGTCGGAAACCGTCAGCAGTCAGCAAAGAGGGTTTTCATAGAAAACCCGACCTGATCGCTGACCGCCAATATGCCGACAGCCACTCTGGTGGGCAGAGAGCAAATAGGGGTCTCCGCCCATAAGCCTTATGCTTGAGACTTCCCTTCCACACCACGATTTTGACGATCCTCCGTCCGCAGTGCCAGACTCGTTTGCGCGATCTCGCACCCCGCAAGAGCGATGGCATTGAATCCTGATGGGAAAGGCCCCCTCGCGAAACAATCCAGCCGATGCCCAACAATCGCCAGATACGCCTCATTCGTAGAGCCGTTCACACCATTTTCAGCGATGGGACCGTTCTGAAATGTCACAGTGTCCAGTATTTCATTCGTCTGTTTGTCGCGTATCTCGTAGGTATGATGCGCGCCCCCGCGGAAAAGTGAGGGTTTCGTTCATTCCTTCGTCTGTGAACGAAACCGTTACCATTTTTTTTGCTTTGAAAAAAAATGCTCACTTTTCCGACAGCACCTTTTTCATCTGTTACATAGACACAAATATAATCGTCTTCATGAATCAATTCCGGTTTCATTGTTCAGTAGACTCCTTCTCTTTCGGCGGTTTCGGTAACTGACGCAAATAGAACCGCAACAGCACACGATACCGAGGATCCCACTTCGGATACGGATACATCGGAAATGCCCATGCCGGACGCGGCACTTTTATAAGCGTGTTCCCGTTTCTCACAGTCATCATAGTTCCCTTGAAAAATACTTGACCTACAATGTCAAAAATGATATACTATTTATATCACGTTGGCGGGCATGCTAAGGCGTTCCACACGGAACGCTGCCCGCTACCTACTTAGCAGGGGTTAAATGCGTGATACGTGATAATCCAATGAAAGAAAAATGGAAGGTATATCGCTATACCTGTAGTGCAACTGGCAAATACTATGTCGGTATTACAAAACTTAGCATGAAAGATCGATCCCGTAGAAATATGTCTGGGTATCGCGGCTCCCGATGTTTCTGGAATGCTATTCAAAAGCACAGTGTTGATAATTTTGTACTTGATATACTCCACAGTAACCTTACGAAAGATGAAGCTGAACGTTTAGAAGTCTTGGAAATCCAGAGGCATAACTCAATATCGCCTCACGGCTATAATCTTGAAGCTGGTGGCAATGTACCCGATATACACCCAGAGACTCGACGTAAAATCTCTGAATCCCTCCGTGGTCAAAAAATTTCTCCAGAAACTCGGCAGAAACTCTCTGAAGTTCGCCGTGGAAGAAAATTTTCTCCTGAGCATCGTCAAAATCTGTCCGAATCTGCTCGTGGGAAAAAACACTCTGAAGCGACACGTCAGAAAATTTCAGAAGTTCAACGAGGGAAAGTTGTTTCTGCTGAAACGCGTCAAAAACTTTCCAAAGCACATCGAGGGAGAAAACTTTCCAAAGCACATCGCCAGAAAATGTCTGAATCGCAACGTGGTAAAGTCATTTCCACTGAAACACGTCAAAAACTTTCTGAGGCACTGCGTGGAGAGAAGAACCCAAACTACGGCAAAAAACTCTCTCCTGAACATCGTCAAAAGCTTTCAAAAGCGCATCGTGGAAAAAAACTTTCTCCTGAATCTATACGGAAGCGATCCGAAGCAAGGCGTGGTCAAAAACTCTCGCCTGAATCTATACGAAAGAGGTCTGAAACAGTACGTCGCAAGTCCCAAAAGGCGATATGGATGTATATCCGAACACTTGCTCTCTACTGGTTTCATATTCACGATTACCAGATGCGTCGCCGGAAAATATTTTTTGATGCGTCTATTCCTGACACTTCACAAGCGACACAAACGACTTTCGATTTCTAAAAAAAGTGGGGTTGCAATATACACAACCCCATTCTTTCTAAAACGGAATCGTTGCGAGCAAAGTATACCGCCTGCTCCATTCGCCGCGTTCCCAGCCGATCCGACCGTGACCCGCGAGGTTTATCCTGCCGAGCGAGTATGTCAGTTGCAACTCACTGATAGCATCTGTGTCTTCGCCTTCACCCCCGGGCAGTACCGTCCCAAGCAACCGGAGCGACTCAAACAGGTCTGTGTCAACTTCAGCAGACGCGAGCAGCAACCCTTTGACTTTCACATCGCCTTGAGAGCCCGATTTGCGTTCAACACCTGTCGCTAAATCTGTCTGGGTATCCGCTCGCACAAGCGTGCCTAAACCGCCAGAGAGGATGACCCGACCGAGATCGAATTCACCGAACCGCACAAAGCCGGCATAATCGATGCCCTGTTTCCAAAGCCCCTCGACATAGAATTGGAGTCCGTAAACCCCCCAGTGCGGGCCCCCTTGGACGCGCCACTGGAGTGCCGTTGCTATTTCTCCTTCTACGATTGACTGTGTGAAATAAGCACCCGCACCGCCTTCAAAATTGAGTACTTTGATTTGAAGCGGTAGCAACACAATCGCCGAGCGAGATTCAGCAAACGCACCCGTTGACGGATCCGGCATTGCTGTGACCGAAGCACCGAAAGACCGATCGTCATCTGAAAGAAGGTCGAGGTCTGAGAGTTGTCCCATTGCCGGAAACACTGCGAATGATATGAGCATCACGCACAGGATGAGAGTGTGCTTCATTTGAAAAAACATTTTGTATCTCCTTGTTATTAGCAGTCGGTTTCCATCAGCGATCAACAGTCAGTCACAAGAGGAAACCTTTGATAAACGAATACCTCTTAACTGAAAACTGACGACTGACAACTATTATACTATAATTGGTTTTACTAAAATTAATTATACCTAATCTATATGATACCACAGTAAAGGCAAATTTTCTACTATTTTTCACCGATTCCCAACCCCCACCCTCAACTACTGCTCCGCCACCCGAAAATTCAGCACCTCCCCTCCTGTTTTATCGTCCGTCCGATACCGCACCGGCACAGACTTCCGAACGAACGTCGCCGGGAAGATGCGCGCAGGAAACCGTGACGGCTCCATTGCATGCACATGGTTCCGGTTCTCAGAACGCCAGTACAGAAAATCCTCCGGCGTTTCCAAAAGCGTTTTCCCAGGCACCACCCGAACCACATACTCTATTTCCCACTTGTCTCGCTCCGATCCAACCGGCGAATCGTGGGCAATGCCACCCCCGGGATCCGAATGAATCACGCCTTCCCGATCCACGAAATCAGGGTCGATCTGCGTAAAATCACCGTTTGCGTCTATCTCTAAACCGAATTCTAAGAGCATCACAGCATAGACCTCGACACCGCTGCCTTCAAATTGTACGTGTACCGATGTCGCTGTAAAATGCGCCGGTAGCAGATACAGGTGATGTTGAAATCCCGCGACCGTCGTGGATACCTCCGTACCTTCATAGTTCTCGAGGGTTGCCGGCAGATCTACCTGCGTCCAGCCGCTACCTGAACCCCCTGTGGGTGTGCCAGAATGCCGCGTCACGCCTTTCGACTTCACAAAAATAGCATCCACACGTGTCGGATTCCCACCGACAGCGATATTGATGTCATACCCCGTTTCCGTCGAGAACGTCGTGTAATCGTTATCCGCAACTTCACGGATAACGTTTGAAGCATTCCCAGGTTCGCTGACGCGTTCGCCGGCGTCGCGGTAGTTCACACATTCTTTGAAGAACAGGGCATTATGCAGTGAAGCGATCGGCATATCTTCCTCCTATGCAGTTACGACAATTCTAACGGTTGACTCTGAAAAACCTACGGTGTTTCTCGCTCTAAAATCAAGTGTTACATCTGATGCTGCAGTCGGTATTCCCCCAAACTGACCGTCATTGAAAGTGATGCCATCCGGCAATCCACTTGTGGATGCACTATAATCGTAGACCTCTAAACTGAATGTAGTTCTATTGATGATAAACAACTGATCCGCTGTAGAAAATCCGCCCTGATATGCACCGCCAGCCAATGTGAACCTTTGATTCGGGAAGACTTTTCCACCGAGACTTGCAACATCAATCAAATCTGGATTATTGTTCAGCAGTGCCAAAACACCGCCGAGGTATGCAACACTCTGCCAAGCACCTCTGCTGAGCTGCACCGTCTCTTCAAGATTCCAGTTTAAATCTCTAATTTCAAGCATATCGGTATCATCACGGGTCAGGTATATTTTGCCGCCATGCGCCGTTCCCCCTCTCATATCGCCTACGAGTGTTCTATCCCTACTTGTATCGGGTGTGCCGTCATAATTGTAGAAAGTCACTTGGCTTTGCGTAGGTGAAGTTCTTGATATCAACGCCAAGCCGTCCGGTAATGCTATCACTGAACGCCATGCAAGCGATGATAATTGTATCCAAGAATCAGCAGTGATGCCTATTCCCAATCTATCGACTGTGTTTCTTCGTAATTTATTACCTGCGTCATCAAGGGCATAGAAATACCCCTCTGTCTCATTTATATCTACACCCGTATACCCTTGATTGCCTGTTGTCTGCTCGAACGAGATCATAGCCAAATCCGCACCTGCATTCCGCGTGAGCGTGAGTGCTGCGTATTCCTCTGTCAATACTGCCGCGGGAAACGCAGAAACATAACGACGGATGGAAGGCGTGAACGGCTGACCGATAGTTCCGTTGAGTGTTGGGACTGTAGACCAACTGGGTGCGAACAGGTTTGTTGAGACACTCACTTCGTTAGATGCCGGACCCGCCGCTGACTCGGTTACAGCACGAACTTTAAAGCGATATGTTTGCCCCTGTGAAAGTCCTGTTACTGTATACTGCGTATCGGTGTCGCCTGTGCTCACCCATGCCCCACTGTTTTGTTGATACTCATATCGCAGTAAATCCGATCCACCATCATTTGTAATCGCATCCCAAGAAAGTTCTACCTCTGTCGCACTGGATTGAGTTGTTGTAAGATTTGTAGGCGCACCGGGCGCAGTGCCAGGGGTCACACTCACGGATTGAGAAATAGCACCTTCGCCAGCAGCGTTGACCGACCGAACCCTAAACGCATAAACTGTGTGGGTTGTGAGTCCTGTAACCGTCCACTCGGTATCCGCTGCTCCGATGCTAACCCACGCCCCGCCGTCTATCTGGTACTCGTAATCCGTGATCGGTGAGCCACCTATATGGGTGGGAGCTTCCCAATCCAATATTGCTGTTGTTGCTGTATGTCGTATCATAAGACCCGTCGGTGCCGCGGGCACTGTGATCGGTGTTGCGGACGCTGTCGCACTTGCGACACTTGCACCTACCGCATTAACGGCGCGCACAGCAAAGGCGTAAGCAGTGCCATTGGTGAGTCCCGTAACCGTCTGTTCTGTATCCGTCGATCCCGTAGAAACCCATGCACCCCCGTCTATCTGATACTCATAGCGTAGAATCGCGGATCCACCTGTGTTCATAGGTGCCTCCCAATCCAAGAAGACACGCCCCCCGCCGTGATTGCCATCTGCTGTAAGACTCATCGGTGCGGAAGGTACCGTTGCTGGCGCAGCGGCTGTCGTCACACGCACCGCCCCGACAGGAGAGGTGCCTGCGGATCCAACGACACGTACCTGATACGTGATGGTTCCGATCTCCGATTCCGTAAAAATTACTGCTAATGCGTTTCCGGCATCGTTCCACGCGCCTGTGGTGCCTTTTCGCCATTCTGACTGCTGGATGTCCGCAAACGCTGCATTTTCAGGTAACATCCACTCAAGTGTAACAGTCGTACCGCTCGCCGAGCCGGTGAAGTTTCTGACCGATCCAGGCACCTGAACAGGTATCGTTGCTGTTACCGTCGCGACAGGAGAGGTGCCCGACTCGCCCACTGCGCGTACTTGATACGTAACACTACCGGGGGCTGTCTCAGCGGCTGTCGCTGTCAGTACGCGACCCACATCGTTCCACGTTGTGTCGTCCGTGCGTTTCCATTCGTAGTGGTCAATATTCGAGGTGCCCGCATTTTCAGGGGCATCCCATCGCAGTCTGACTGTCTCGCCATCGTCTTCGAGACTCGCTCTCAAATTCCGAACCGCTGTCGGTACCGGTGTCGGCACAAAAAGCGACACCATCCGCCCCTTGATATGCGTGGCTGTCCGCTCATACCGTACCGACACGATCCGCATCGGCTTCACCTGTGTCGCATAAAAGAAGGGTACAATCTGCCCAAGTCGCAGCGAAAAATCGGGAACCGTCTGGATATTCACGAGCTGCTGGAGGTCCTTCAATTCCTCAAGGTAGCTCCGAAAAACCGCCTCGATCCATGCCTTCTCATGCCGCGTTAATCCTAAATCCAAGGTATACGGACGTTCGCCATACAGCGCAATACTCTCTTCATCTCTCACTTCCGCGATACCACTCGAATCCCGGATGATGTTGAAAATCCGGTTGGTATCCGATTGTAAAGTAATGGCTTTATATGGACTCCCTAATTTCTCTGTCTCGATGAGGGTATCGAGGTACAGAATCTCAGCGTTATTCGCATGGTTCGCAATCTCACTGGCCAACACCCCGCGCTGAATTCCTGTGAACACGCCGCCGGAGATACCGCTATATTTGAGGATCTCTTTGCCGATGAGCAGGTAACCGCTCGACGGAAACGTCTTATTCGCGTCGCTAAAACCGATGTCCCCTGTTCCTGTTCCCGTCACACCGTCCGCCAAAGCCCGCGTCGGTCGCCGATCGGTTATCATGACCACGTTCTTCTCAAATGTGAGCGTGGCGTTCACACTTTTTGCCAAAGACGCTAACGCCGCATAGACACTGCCACTCGGTGAGAATCTTGGGAGCACATAGTGCAACGTCTTTCCATAGACGATATGCACCGCATTGTCCGCACCACTCGCGAGCGAGTTGTACCGCAGGAGTTCATCAAGGTTTCCGTAACCCGCGCACAGGTGAAGGGCATCATCAATGCTGAGCATCCGAGTCGGGAAAACGTTATACGGACGATCGGTGTGCCATACGTTCCCGAGATGTTCAACTTCACCGCTTGCGTTAATTCGTTTCAACGCCCCGAGACTTTCGGGCAAAACGTTATAGCCCATTTGCTCATTGTATGTAGCCATTTCCTTATCCTTTTTCCTTGACAAAAAACTTCTAAAATGTTATACTCATTAGACCACGTGGCGAGGACTTACTACCTGCACACCTGTGCAGTCTCCTCGCCTACCGACTGTAGTAAGCGGTTAAAGCGTGGGCGTGGGATACCCCAATGGGAACTATTTATAAAATCACCAATACGGTGAATGGTAAATCTTATATTGGTCAAACAATTCATGATGCCGAGAAAACGCGAATTGCCGATCATCTTAATGGTAAAGGTAAAGGCAACAAACTTATCAGAAAAGACCTTGAGGTATACGGCAAAGAAGTCTTTACCTATGAAATACTTCATGATGGCATTATTCCCGAATTTCTTCGCATACTTGAGGATCAGGAAATAGAAAAACATAATTGTGTTGACCCTGACGGATATAATGAGATGGGTGCAAAGAATTCACCCAGTAGAAAAACTCGAAAGAAGATGTCTGAAGCTCTTAAAGGCAATCTTCCTTGGAATAAAGGTAAAAAAATTAGTAATTCTCATTGGTTAGGTAGAAAGCATACTGAAGAAAGTCGCCGAAAAATGTCTGAAGCTCAGAAAGGGAAAGCCTCCTGGAATAAAGGCAAAATTCTTTCAGAAGAACACCGTCGAAAATTATCTGAAGCACACAAAGGCAAAAAGCAGGGACCTCATTCAGAAGAACATCGCCTCAAACTTTCACAATCTCATAAGGGTAAGAAACACTCAAAAGCCACACTCGAAAAAATGTCTAAAAATCGTAAGGGCAAACCTGTTCACCCAAACACACTAAAATCTGCTCATTCAAAAGAGTCGCGACACAAAATGTCTGAAACAAAACTTGGAATGAGTCGAAAATCTTTAACAATTCTTATAGGTTGGCTCTTACGCGACGGCTGGTCTCAAAGTAAAATTGCTCGTGAGTTAAGGAAGACTCGGGAAACAATCAGTAAATATAAACCCTAAATATCGGGATTATAAGGCTTGTACATTTGAGAGGCAGGCGGTGATTCTACAAAGTATACCTCCCCATTGTGTAATGTTAAATTGCACCCTCCAAGTTGCACAAAATCCCATTTTTCTAATACCGTTAGCGTTGGAGTACCCGCGTTAGTGGACACTCTATATAAAACCATCCCCGCGCCTTTCGTCCGATTCCGGCTTCTGCTGTTCTCGACACCGAAATCCAAGACAATATGTGTCGCTTCATTTCCTTGATCAACAGCATTGCGAGCAAGGTGTATGGTGATGTTTTTATGGAATCGCGTTTCCGAGGGACGGATCGTGATGTCGATCATATCGCTTGAAATGCTGAACGTCCCCAGCGTTCCACCGGTGATTGTCACATCGTCTCGCGTCGCACCCGAAACAGTGCCGTCAAAATCGATACGTACCGGAATCACGCTACCGGGGGCAAGTCGTGTCGATGTCGGATTCAAATTCGTTGAACCCGTAACAGACCGCTCACCCGTCATCCCTGTATCCTCTCTCGTGATACGAAAAGTAGGTCTGGCATCCGAGCGCGTCGCACTTTCCGCTAAGTCCATCAACCCAATGGGCGCAAGCAGATAGAGGAAGTTGTTGTGAAACAGTGCCTCGTGTACGCCAAGATACACGCCACCCGCTTCATCTAAATCGGTGAGGGCCTCAAAGGATTTAGAGCTACGCAACACCTGTGTCTGTGTGCCATCGCTCGCTCGACGTTCGATTCTCAGATCGCTGCCTTCTGCTCCAAGTGTCGTTACACTGAACCTGTTTATGGCAGCTGACGCGAATCCACCGGATCTTATTGTTGTAATTGTTAGGAATTTACCGTCTATTCTGTGCCTTCCGTTCGAACGTGTCCGAGAAAGCGTTTTTGTTTGTGGATGACCGTTTTCATCTGTGCCTATAATCTGAACATAATGACCGTCATTTACACCAAAACGCGAGGCACTTTCAAGATTGACGACGATTTGTAACGGTATATCATAACTGCTCAGATTCTCTGAGAGTGTGGCATCCCGGGTCACACCGCGTCCTGTTCCAAGGGGTTGCGTGGCGACAATTTCAATACCTCCATACGCCCCACTCACAACATAAGCAGAATAAAGCGTCCCTGAACTGTTGATGTCAAACGCAAAATTCAGATGATTGTGAAAATTCAAATCCGTCTCTGACATCAGTCCTTCTGTCGTCCCACTTGCGTCCACACGCGCAACTCCGAACTCCCCATCTTTCGCATACCGGTAATAGAGGGTATTGCTATGCCACTTGAAGGGACCGCGGTAGTCCGGACGGATCCCCTCAAATTCGTCCGTATACAGTGAATTCTCAAACCCAATCCAGTAATGGATGCCCAATTGGGGCGGATAGGCATTGTTTGCCGCAACGTGTTCTATCAAGATGTTCGTGGCGGTGTTGTAGTGATAGATTTTTATCTCACTCCCCACGGCTGCGCTGTCATACGCATACCCTGTGCCGCCACTCGGACGCGGGAGGGGTCCCCCTGCACTCCGATCCTGTGTTATCTTCGCAGACGTGAGGATATAGTAATGCGTACCACTCCGCCGAGCAATCCTATGCACCGAGACATCTTTATCGAAAGTATGCAGCACCCGATACGCATCACTGCTAAGGGTATACTGCACCAACTGATCCGAGAGATGCCGCTCAGGATTCGATAGCAGTATCAAGATCCGATCATTCGTGGCATCATACACCCAATCCACCGGCAACCGCGTCGTCCGCGTTTGCTCGACACTCAAAGCAATACTGCCCCGATTCAGCAGAAACGGATCCTCGACCTCAACCCCCGGAATGTCGATCTCGGTGTTATAGATATCTTTGTTCGTCGCGAGTTGGTTAATCAGAAACCGCACATCTTCCGACCGATGCTCCCCCTTAAACCCCAATAACGGGTTCTCCGCTAAGAAACCGCCCGCTGTCCTCAGCTCCGTGGGTGTCATGTAGCCGGTGTTCGCTTCTGGCGGTCCCTCGCTCGGTAACGCCAACCGACTGATTGTCAATTCCGTGCGATCGCTGCGTGCGATCCCCGTCCCGACCTGCATCGGCACTAACGACCCCTCCGGTACATACACCCCCTCATAACTCTCCTCGTCCGAGCGTTTGCGCAGCGCGTCCCATTTCTCCAACGTCCCGAAACTTTGTACCCGTGCCTTTCGTAAGCGTGATGAGATGTCCGAACAATTCAGCTTGAAGGTCGCACCCTGGATCGGCACAAACGACTCGTTAACCACCCCAGAAAAATGTAGGTTCTCGCTCCCATCCAGAGACTGTAGGTAGATTTTCACGGCGTTCTGGAAACCGCCAGGGTTCAGCCCATTCGTTTCCCAGAAGTTGCCTGCGAGGTCGCTGTTATACTGACCGCCCTCGTTCCGGAGTGTGAGAGACGCTTCATTCACACGATACTCGTTGATAACCACCGGGTCCAACGTCTCTGAGACGCTCGGAAACGCCACTAAATCACTTGTTACGTCTATACCGGCGATCTCAACGCGATACCCGGACACCGCCGCACTGTCCACCCCCAGGCTGCCTTGCACAACATCTATCACGATGGCGATATGACTCACAGCACTCCCTTTCTGTGCCGTGAATTCAGCCGTGCCGCCGCCGGTGCCAATGGTAAAAATACCGTTGGAAATACGACTGTTTGTCGGCTGTGTCCGTCCAGAACGGAAAATGATCGAGTCCGCATCCACGAGCTGGAACAGGTCATAACTACTATTTGCACGCATCGTCAATTCGGAGACGGTTCGCCATTCAGGCGCGGCCGCCTGCCGGACAATCAGATAGAATCCGAAACTCCCCGTCTCGGTCGCACCCATTCTGTTGATCGCCTTGAGTTTCACGAGACACGTTTGCGCCCCCGAACCCACGACCAATGCGTTGCTGGTGTTGATGGAGAGCTGGGGTTGTTTGTCATAACCGACATCAAAAACGATCCGCGCTGCATCGGGTGAAAACTGCGTCAAGTCGAGGGTGTCACCTGCCGCTGCAAAGACTGGGTAGATCGTCGTTTTCGTGTTCTTCGCGATCGGGCGATACGGACGAATGTCGAGGGTATAGACCCCGGCTGTTGAAACGGCTCCGCCACCTGTTGTTCGTCTGCTGACAAGATAGAGGGTATCCCTATAGATGGCTATATCCTGAAAAGTTGTGTTCCGGATACTCGTGTTTTTGATGTTCATGTGCCCGATGATTTCAATCTCATCGGATGCGGTAATTTCTGATAGGGTCACTGAAGCACCTTTGAAAGTATCGCTGAAAGGATACCCTTTATAGAGATAGATCCAATCGTTTTGCTGTGCTATTGAAAAAGCATAATTCGACCGGTTGCGTGCGAAAGTATCTAATGCGTGGGTGGTCGCACCCACATCGAGATCATAGCTCTGAACAATAACGTCTGCACCGGTAAACCCCGTATACCCCAATCGGGTATGTGTAATGGAACGAGCAAAAATTATTTTATCTTCTACGTATTCCAGTTCTGTTTCCGTTTCTCGAAACCGTGCAAAACCGGAGCCGGACACCCTGGGAGCGATGAGTATATCGCCATTGATGAAATCGAGCTTATCAAAATATCTGGGGATACTGCTGAGCGGTGAAGATTTTTCTTCAGAGGGTTGTTCTACGCCGGCATAGCTAAATTTCTTCAGACGGACACCCTGATTGTTACCCCCTCCTATATGTGTCGCGAGCAGCAGCCGTGAAGGTGTAGTCGCAATACCTAACAGCGCATCGGTGAATGTGAATAATTCTGTGGGGATTGCCGCATCCGCATCCGGGAAAAACGTCGTCACCCGAATATCCTTGCGTGTCTCTGAATTCCCCTGATCGACAACGTTTGAGGTAATGCTGACTGTCAAAATTCCCGTCGTCACGGGTGGACGAATGATGGCACGGTAGACGCTATTCGCGCCATCAAATGACACAACACTTGCCCCCGCCGACAGCGTAATATCGCTTTCGGTCAACCCCGTAACGTTCTCATCGGAGATGATAAGAATCTCGAAGTCATTTTTGTCGGGCGTATCATTTGCGCCAATCCCCGATACCAATTGGCTACCAATAGGAATTTCTTGTATACTTAGATTTGGCATTTTTACCTAAAAAAGACTTGATATATTTCCCGAAAAATGTTATACTATTCTTGCCAGTGGGGGGACCTACCAGCCGACACACCTTGTGAAGGCGTTCCCCCGGCACTTTGGTAGAGTGTTTACTGGCAAACTGGCAAAGCCAAAGGAAACTACAGAATGGGATGTATCTATAAAATCACCAATACGGTGAATGGTAAAGTGTATATAGGCAAATCTGTTGATGATAGTGCATATCTAAGAATTTACAAGCATTTCAACGGACAGGGCAGCAGGCTTGTCTATGCTGCAATCAAAAAATATGGTAAAAATGCTTTAACTTATGAGATATTGCACGATGGTATTATTCCAGAATTAATTGATAGTTTTGAAATTGAAGTAATCAAATCTTACAATGCTGTCACACCTCACGGCTATAACCTTACATCCGGTGGCGAAGGAGGTATAATCACCGAAGAAGCACGTCGAAATATGTCTAAATCCCAAAGAACAAGTCCGCGTGTTATTGAAGGACGTAAAAAACGTGCTGAGAAAATAAAAGGTAGACCTCCATGGAATAAAGGGATAAAGATGTCTGATGAGCAAAAGAAAAAGTTATCTATTGCCCATACAGGGAAAAAGTTATCCATAGAACATTGTTGCAAACTTTCTAAAGCGAATAAAGGTAATAAAAATGCGCTCGGTCATAAACAATCTGCCGAAACACTACAGAAAAAGTATGAGGCACTAAAGGGCAATAAAAATGCGCTCGGTCATAAGCCATCTAAAGAGGCAAATCAAAAAAGGTCTGAAGCACTAAAGGGCAACAAAAATGCGCTCGGTCATAAGCCATCTAAAGAATCTAATCGAAAAAGGTCTGAAGCACTAAAGGGTGAAAGAAATCATAATTTCGGAAAGCCCAAATCTGCTGAAACGTGCAGGAAGATTTCAGAATCTCTAAAAGGCAATATTCCCCACAATAAAAGTCCTTATCGCATTCCCGCACGCCAGTTTTTCTTTTCCCTTCCTTCAGATATGTCTTTGAAGGATAAAAGACGCTTACTTCATCAGAAGATAGGAAATGTCCATAAAGACACACTTAATAGATGGATACGCGAATGGGTTAATACAAAATCAGATCCATATCCTCATAACAAAAGACCCGAATTTGATATAGCACAAACATTTTACTCATCCCTTCCTTCAGATATGTCTTTGGAAGAGAAAAGAAAATGCCTTCGTCAAAGATTTCCTAATATACCTCGCCCAACTGTCCACAGATGGTGTAGGAAATTTGATTCAGTTGATTACTGATTGCCGACTGCTGACCGCCTCTTTGCCGACCGCCATTCCCACATGTATAATTTTCAGCGATTTTTATACATATCGGCGTTGATCTGTATAATTCGTATACATACCGCGACCCTCAAAGTCCCCCTGATAAGGGGGATTTAGGGGGTTGCTAACATAGTATACCGAGTTTTAGAAGCCCTCAAAAAGCGGATTCAGCCTTCCTATATGGCGATTTACAATACATACGCAATACTTATGCAGGAAAAGTGGGTATCAGGGGAAATGTTTGGCGGGAACAGGAAATTTGCAATTCTTTCGTTTTTGTGATAGACTCTTTAAACCAGTTTGGGTGGCACTGCTAAGATCGGAGACTCTCTCCGTTTCTGCCACCCTCCTAACCTTAGCAGGCGGATAAGAAGAACTGGGACTGGAAAATCTCATTTATGAATAACGATAATGGGCGTGTTTTTACACCGCTCATGATTCAATTACTTATTCAAGAACTATTTGCAGGTCAGAAAGCTAAACATTCTAATCGAGCTGGTGCGACCTAACAAGCGGTGATTGTACGAAACGGATACAATCTTTGGCACGATAAAGCCCTCATGAAGGAACTCGGTGCTGAGCATCCCGATGATGCCTCGATGATTATTATCAAAGCCGTCTGGGAGGCGTTGCGGGAGTCAGATAGCACTACAGCACAGGTAACCCCTAAAGGAAAGAATACATGAAGAACAACAGAAGTGACATAGAGACACTTATAAAGCAAGACCGAACACTCAAAAGAAAACTGGGCTTGGAATTCCTTGAGTCCCTGATTCTTGATGTTCTCCGTGAAGCCAGACATCCTCTGAATGCCGGTAAGATCAGTCGGCGTGCTGGTATTCCATTCGATCATGAAACCGGATCCGGCGCACCGTATTATGATATAACACGCGGGCTACTTCTATTCCTTGAGAGCAAAGACGATGTGGAGCGTCCAGATGGAAGGAGATGGCAGATCACTTCACAGGGGGCTGCTCGAGAATGAACATCCGCTTCGCCCCCAACACCCTTTGGTAGGAGCATTTATGCGTCTCGGTGAAAAGTTCAAACAGAAATTCAAATGGCATCTTCTGACGGCGTTTCTTACGCTGATACTGATAGAGATTTTTGACGACAGATTTCAGGATCACGTTTTTACCCTCATCGCACTCCTGATTTGCTCTTGTTTGCTGGGTGTGTTTCTTTTTATCGGTGAGTGGTTGATAGGTCATTTCATCGATGGTGTTTTCAAGGGCTTAGAGTACATCAAAAGCTTGCTATTTGGTGAACTGCCTAAAGAGAAGAAAGGCAGCTGAACCTAACCGAAGACCTCGTTCAGACAATTAGCGATCTTGGGCAGATAAACGCAACATTTGGTCGCGAATTTCTTGCACAGTACCATCTGGGAATTCTATCGTAATATTTGCCGTGATTTCTTCAGGGAGCCCCGACTGTTGGGACGCGCCGACGTTGCCAAACCCACTCTTCCGCTGACTCAAACCCTCGGTGAGCCCCGCCACAATTTCTTTTGAGACGTCTCTGGCGTTTCTGATTTGATTGCTATCCGGTAAATACGCAGGCGCGGCGCGCGGTCTATTCAAAGCAGCACTTCGCGCGAGTCGGTGTGCGATCGCATCGGTTTGATCAAAATGAAAAAGCCTATTATCTCCCTCGGGTCCCCCCACAGGAAACCCACCCATCGGTACGATTCCTATGCGTTCTGGAGCACCCACAGGCCCTTTAAGATTTCCGAGTGCCGAGATCAGAGGTGCCGCCAAACGTTCGCTTAACACCGCCCCCAACTTCTCGGGTAGGTCACGCACGGCATCCGCGAGACGGGGCAACGCCTCGGTCTGACTCAAGTACGCCGCAGCGCGCACAAATGTGTCCGATACCCCGCTGATCGTTTCTACGATCTGAAGTTCCTGTTGCACAATCCCATCAAGTGTGGAGGCTGCCGTGTTTGCGGCTTCTATACCCATGCCGACATTTTCAGTTGACACCACCGCATGTGAGGCAGCTGTCTCCGCTGCAGTGGTGGCACTTGCTGCCGCCGCGACAACTGTTTCAGTGGCAGAGATACCTGATAACTCGCTCGTGAGTGCATGCATCGAGGTGTTAAGTTCAGATTGCTGTTGCAGAAGTTGTGCGTCCATCGCAATCCGTTCACGCGCCTGCTGGAGACGCGTCTCCTCAATCTGCCTGCCCTCTTGAATGCCAACATCCTCTAAATCCCGACCCCGCTCACGCCTTGAATCAATGTCTGTTTCTAACCGTTGACCCTCAATGTTTCGAAGTTGCGAGCGTCCAGAATCGCTTAATCGGCTTCGGATGTCGCCTTCAAACCCCGAAAGAAAATCACGGATGTCACCACCACCCACCCCCTCTTCACTCAAGAGTTCGGTAATCTTTTCTTGGGTGCTCCGGAAATTGTCTTCAAAATCACGGTTAAACGCTCGTTCAATATCCTCTCGCTTCTGCTCCGCCTTGCGTTGGATGTCCGTAATTTTCTCTTGCGTTTCTTCTTCCAACGCAACGCGTGCTTCTTGGCGATCCTTCTCTGCTTCTAACGCCGCGTCTTTTAAATCCTGTATCTCTTGCTGGCGACGTGCTTCGCGTTCAATCGCATCGTCTCGGATCCGCTCTATTTCGGCGTGCGCGGTTTCTTCTGCACGTATCCGCTCAGTGGTAAAGCGGTTTTCCGTCGTCATCACCCGCCCAATCGCCTGTTGCCGCGCCAACGTGTTATCTTCTCGCAGGTTCTGCAACGCCGCTTCCGACAACGAGAGTTGCGAGATCCGGTGTGCCTCGGCGTCATAAAATTCGTTAATCGCGGTGATGAGTGCCTGACGGCGGGTTTCAAAATCCTGTTCTGAAGTGGCACCCGACACCCGGAATTCTGCGCGCTGGATGGCGTTTTGTAGCAGATTGTTCGTTGTCCGTGCGAGGGTATCCGTCTCTGCGCCAGCAAGTGTATCTGCACCGGCTAACGCTCGGGACTCCTGCACGTTCAGACCGCTTAACTGCGCGCCGAACTGGGCAATCGTGACCTCTTCGGCATCCAACTGCGCTTGTAAAATCTGTCGCTGCACCGCATACTTCTGCAGGATGGCTTCTCGCAAATCAATCGTGAGCTGCGAAATCTCTGCCGGATCGTCAGAATTCCGAATCTGATCTTGTAAAACGCCTGTCGCTGTGTTTATCGTCTCGATGTCAACATTGTGCTGTGAGATAGCACTCGCCAGCTGCGCATCAGAGTTCCGCTCGATCGCCACCGATGCGTCGATGTTGAGTTGTGCGATCCCGCTGTTCAATGCCGCTAACGTGATCTCGCCAGCATCAAATTGTGCTTGCAACGCCTCACGCCGTAAACGATAGATTTCGGGTATCTGCTCGGCAATCTGGATCAGGAGACTCGCTATCTCCGCAGGGTCGTTCGACTGCGAAATGGCGTTTTCAAGCAACAAAATCCCTACAGAAAGAGCAGTTGTCGCCTCTTGGTTCGCACGCAGCGCGTTGGCCAATTGGGCATCCGAATTCTGCTCAAGTGCCGCCGATGCCTCGATGTTCAACTCAGCGATACCCGTGTTCAGAGTGGACAGTGTGATTTCTCCAGCATCAAATTGTTTTTGGAGTGCATCTTTACGAAGCCTATAGATCTCGGGGATCTGCGCTGATATCTGCTGTAAAAGACCTTCAATCTCGGCAGGATCGTTTGACTGCGTTATGGCGTTTTCAAGTACAGCGATTTCAGTCGCGACGGCATCGGTCGCTTGCTGGTTGATACGCAACGCGTTGGTAAGTTGGGCATCCGAATTCTGTTCAATCCTGGCAGAGGCCTCGATATTCAACGCGGCGATTCCGTTTTCTAACCCAAGTTGTGTCAGCTTGCCAGCATCATATTGCGTTTGGAGTGCTGCTTTACGGAGTGTATAGATACCGGGTATCTGAACGGCGATCTGCATAAGCAGACGGGCAATTTCGGCAGGATCGTTCGACTGTGAAATGGCGTTTTCAAGTGCAGTGATTTCAACGTTTATCGTATCCTGTGCATCTTGGTTTGCACGTAAGGCGTTGGCAAGTGCCTCGTCCGCGGCGCGCTGTGCTGCTTGTGCTGCTTGCGCTTGTGCTCCGCCACCCGCGCCACGCTGCGATGTTTGCGCCCCTCTTTGTGCTGCGTCCGCCGCTCTTTGTGCAGTGTCTGCTATCCGCTGTGTTTGGGTTTGAGCGAGGCTGTCTGCACCCCCGAGTGCAGTAGATTCTTGGATATTCAGCCTACCGATACGCGCTTGATATTGTTTGACTGTGAGTTCTTCTGCATCCAGTTGCGCCTGCAAGAATTCACGCTGTAATAGATATTTCTCCATAATCGCAGCACGGATATCCACTAACAACCGAACAATTTCAGCGGGATCGTTAGCGTTGCGGAGTGCCTCTGAAACAATGTCCACAGTGTTCGCTATCAGTTGAATGTCTGCAGTATGGTCTGCAAAGAGGTTTGCTAACTGTGCATCGGAATTCTGCTCAATCGCAGCAGATTCCGCTATGTTCAGTTCTGCGATGCCAGTGTTGAGTGCACTTAGAGTGATCTCGCCCGCATCATATTGCTGCTGTAATGCCGCTCGCCTCAGTCTATAAATCTCCGGTATCTGCTCGGCAATCTGGATCAGGAGACTCGCTATCTCCGCAGGGTCGTTCGACTGCGAAATGGCGTTTTCTAATCCCGAAATCTGGGTGTGTATCGATGCGACATCTTGCTGATGTATCCGCAATGTATTCGCAAGTTGTGCGTCAGAATTCTGCTCAATTGCCGCTGACTGCTCGATATTCAACGCGGCTATGCCCGTGTTTATGGCATCTAAAGTGATCTCGCCTGCCGCATATTGTGCCGATAACGCATTCCGCCGTAAGCGATAGATTTCGGGGATCTGCTCGGCAATTTGTGAAAGGAGTGTCTGGATTTCGGCAGGATCGTTTGACTGCGCGAGACGGCTCTCAAGTTCTGAGACACCCACAGAAATAGCGTCAATCGCCTCCTGATTCACGCGAAGGGTGTTCGATAGCTGCGCATCACTATTCTGCTCCACTGCCGCCGACTGCTCGATGTTCAGGTTCGCAAGTTCTGTGTTGAAAGCAGCGCGCGTGATTTCGCCTGCCGCATACTGTTGCGACAGCGCATTCTGCCGTAAGCGATAGATTTCGGGGATCTGCTCGGCAATCTGTGAAAGGAGTGTCTGGATTTCGGCAGGATCGTTTGACTGCGCGAGACGGCTCTCAAGTTCTGAGATACCTACGGAGATCGCATCAATCTGTTGCTGGTTGATGACCAGAGCATTGGCGAGGTGTGCGTCAGCGTTCTGCTCAAGTGCCGCCGATTCATCTATATTGAGTTGCGCAATCCCTGTATTGAGTGCCTCACGTGTAATTTCACCGGCATCCAACTGCTGTTGGAGTGCCTCTCGACGGAGACGGAACCCTTCGGACATCTGCTCGGCAATCTGTTCTAAGAGGCTGGCAATCGCGTCCGGGTCGTTCGATTGTGCGATCCTCGCATCGAACCCGGCAATTGCCGTGTTGATCGCCGCAATCGCATCTTGCGTGCGTCGTAAAGCGTTCGCCAGAACATCATCTGCGACACTTGCGGTTGGAGTCGCGGTTTCCGCACCTTCAGCATCAAACACAACCCCCCGCTCTTGGTCGTCTGTCGGTGCTGTGAGTCCCCGCGTGATGTTGTTTTGTGCAAGAAACTGTTGGGCGTTTTGGGGGCCATCCGCAAGTTGTAGACGGATGTCGTTATTTAGCGAGTTTAGGATTCTGTTGAGTTCTTCAACATTGCCAACGGCACGTCCAGTGGCTTGACGCTGGAGGTTGTAAGCGTCGATCTGTGTCTGATAGAGCGCGGTGTTTGCGTCGATCACGTCTTGCAATGCACCTTCAACATCACCGCCTGTCTGCCTCGCAAAATCTAAATCGAACGTGGCTTGCGCCAATGTGTCTCTAAGCCCTGTCAAAATCTGGTCTGTGAACGTTTGGATCGTTTCTATGATACGGTCGGGGATCGTAGCAACTTCGTCAAGCGTGGTTCTACCGATTTGGGGGTCAAGGGTATCAAGAAGCTCGAGAAGCGATCTACCCCCGAAACCCGAACGCCCTGCGGCTTCTGCTGCGGTGTCTAATTGTCCACGCCCAAACGCCAATAGGTCTGTTGGGATCCCGAATTCGCCCCGCTCTGATGACGCTCGGTTCTGGCGGTCGAGTTCAGGTCGGCGTGCATCCGCTTGTCTCTGGTCGAAGGTGAATGCATTATAGAGTTGAAAGGGGAGCGTCGCGATGGCGTTCGGGTTCCCACTGGCAAGTCCAGCAATATCAAACTGTCCTATTTTTGTGCCTAATTGACCCACAACCCCATCGAGTTGTGAAAACTCACCGATGAGTTGGTCCAAAACATCTCCGCTTGCATCCCCCAGACTGCGAAAGGCATCGCCTAACACATCTACTTCCGTTGCAACCGCGACAACCTCACTGTCAAGCCTATCTAACGCATCTGAAATATCGATCCCCGCGGTTTCCGAGGCACTGCTGACTTCACCAAACCCAGATGCCTGATCGCGTATGGAATCTGTGAGTCGATTGGAAATATCCTCAACTGTTTCAAAGTTGACACCGGTATCGCGCATCACAGCGTTATAGTCGCGGAGACTCCCAACGGTGTCACTGATAGCAGGATTTACGAGATTTATTTCTGCGGTCGCGATGGCTTGATCCGCCGCAAAGGATGTTAACTCGTGGGAGAGTAGACTATAAACGTTCCGAAACGCAAGTGCCTCCGCCGCTGTATCCACCAGCGAGGTCTGTAAACCCGCAAAAACCGCTTCTACACGCGCTACCGTCGGCGCAAGCACATCAAACCCTTGACGAACCGCCGCAATCTCCGGTGGCAACTCCCGGATCGTTCCCTGAAACGCCGCGACACGCTCATGGAACGTCAGAAACCGTGTGTCAATCTGGTTCAGCGCACCCCCAAAGTCACGGGTAGATGAAATAGCGGGACGCAGTGCCGCTGTCGTTGCATCCGTCGCATCGGCTGTGTCCTCGAAACCGCTTGCGACATCTGCCAACAATTTATTCGCCACTGAAAGGGATGTCGATACCTCTTCAAACTGACGCTGCGTTTGGGCGAGACTTGCTGCCGTCCGAGTGCCATCCGTTTGCTCAAGCCGTTCGCGTAATGTTTCAAAACGTGCGTTGAGTTCCGCAATTTCGCTTTCAAGCAGTGCCGCCGCTTTCGGAGACCGCTCCAGTACCGTGTTCCACCGATCCTGTTCAACTTGCGCTGCCTGTATCTGTTTCGATAGATCCAGATACTCGTCTGAAGACTGGTCTAATCCAGAACGCTCGGCTTTCAATGCCAATTCCAGTCGACGCAGTGCCTGTACCCTATCTTCCAACGCCTGTTGTCGCGATGCCGCGGAATTGATGTTCTCTAACCCCTTCGCAAACGCGTTCGCGGCTTGTGTCGGACGCCCGTCGTCTAGGAAGTCGCGAACCCCATCAAACAGACCCGCTAACCCGCGCGCCGTTGCAGAGACGGCTGGCAGAACTTTATCGCCCAAGGTGGCTTGTAGGAGAAAAAAACTGTTTTGGAGCCTGTCTACAGAGACGATGTAAGAATCCGGGGGTGGCGACTCATACCGCTTCGCCAATTCATCAAAGGTCGGGATTAACAGCTCTCTCATGTTACCCCCAACCCTGTCAAAAGCATCATGCAGACCGTCAAGGTTGGCGGCTACACCGTGAACATCCCCTAATACCTCCAGAAATCCAGGGATCTGCTGGACGATTGTTCGGAAGTCACGCATATCCACGGTTCCGAGTTGGATTGCCTGGATAATTTGCTCCATTGCCAGCGCAGCTTTCCCCGCACTGCCACCCAGCGAAACAACCGTCTGACCCACCGTCAATAGGATTTTGTCCGTGTCGGCTGCGCTCAGCCCTGCTGCGATGAGCCTGTTCGAGAAACGCGTGAGTGCTGCAAAGTTCAAACCCGGTAAATTCGCAACCTCTATCAGCGCGGCGAGGCGTACTTCTGCTGCTTCCGCAGAACCTGTGATCTGCTCTGTCGCGCGTATATATTGCTGCAACTCTCCCGCAGCACGCACCGAACCGGTGGCGAACTGACCCAGCAGATGCACCGCAGACGTAATTCCTAACTCCCCTAAAACTCTACCGACACCCCCGAGCGCGCGTGTGAAAATTTTCGATCCACGACTCGCGCCGTCCGTCGCACGCGTGAAGCCTGTTACCCCTCCGCCCGACCTGGCAAGCGCATCGCCGAGTCGATCCACCTCCCGCGCCGTTCCACGCGCTTCGTCGCCGAGCCTATCAATCGTTTCTCGTGTTTTCGCAAAATCGCCGTTCGACTCACGGATCCGCCCCCGCGTATCCAAAAAAACGCCACCGAACTTTTTTGCCTCGGCACGCGTCTTGAAGATGCTCCGACCCAGCGACGACACGCCAATCGCCGCTTCCCGTGCCTCATCACCCAACTTATCAACGCCCGCAGACGCTTCGGTGGCAGAACGGTGCGTCTGCCCGAGTTGACCCCGGAGCGCCGTGACCTCTTGCTTGAGCTTTTGTATTTCGCGCTGGGCTTCCGCAGATTGGGCTTTGAAGCGAATTTGCACATCGGTGGCCATAGATACCTCTCAACTCCGCCGATTTTTGAAAGTTTTGTTTGCGAAAGCGGAGTTGAGAGTAAATGGTATCTTCGTAACCAAAGGTTACGCAGATACCTAACTCTCAACCAAACAAAACGTTACGGTGTTGCGCACAGACAACGGAATGCGCAACACCTTCAAAAATCGGAGTGGAATCGTCAATTAACGAAGGGTGCCTCTTTGTACCACAAACTGTTAGTTTGTGATCTATCTTTCTGAAGGTCTCCTAACGTTTTTTCCTGCGCTTCGCTTCTTTGATTTCGTAATCTGTGCCGAAATTCCGAATAAACGTATTCAGGCTAAAGCGAAGGTTCGGATCCTCACACGCTGGGTATAGATCGTCTACAGGTCTGCCCCCATAATCTTTGCACAGAAAATGCGCATTAAGCGCCGTCGTCTGCCCCGCTTCCGTGTTGTTCACCCACGCCATGAAATCGATCTAACGCGTCTGCGCTCCCTTCCGGCACTTGGACTTCCATCACAGCGTCATAAAGCACACTTAAGAAGATGTCGGATTGCGCTTCGATATCGATACTGCCACCAAAGCCGTTATAGGAGAAGACTGGAACGATCTGACCGGTGTCGGCGTCTGTTTGAACAACCAATGAAGACACCAGCAACCGCTTGATATGCCGATCTTCCTCCGATACCTGTTGCTCGGTTTCTTCATCTATCGTGGCGTCTGTGGCATCTGGGACGTCTTCCGCGTCCGCTGCATCCGTCGTTCTCTGGCGGAGCGCGTAAATTTCAGCGGTTTTTCGCAGCATCACTGAGATATGGAAGGGCACGCCCCGCAGCACTTCGATCTGAAAGACCGTGTCGTCAATCAGACACTCCACCGTGTAGGTCTTTTTGCCTTTCTCTTTGACGAGTTCTGCCGATAACACCGGCGCAGCACTCGATTCTACAACCTTCACCTTCTGTTTCTTTTTTTGCTGCGCTGCAATCTGCGTATCCAGTTGTTCTTGTACACTCTTTTCTGGCATGAATATCTCCTATAGGGAGGCGCGATACAGTAAATATACAAGAGCCGCAGACGTTGCTGACGGCTCATTTCCGATGTCCACAGATGCACAATCTATCGCTGGATACGCCAATGGACAAAGGATGCTTAAGACCAGACATCATCCGAAATAATCGTAATTCTTAGTTCCCCATCAACCTCGCCCTCTGGCGGGACCGCCTTCAACGAGATCGTCACAGGAATACTGCCAGCGCCCGTTGCCGCAACACGGACAGGCTCCGTGATCTCACAATACGGCATTGTGTAGATGATCGCCAGTTGCTTTCCATTCCCAAGCCACTGATACGTCACTATCTTTGCAGACACGGCTTCGTTGTTCCGAAACTTCTCGTCCCACCTCACAAAAACGTCTTCCGCTGCCGTCCCAGATTCGTACTTCGTCTGGACACCTGACGTAACATTGCGTCGGGCAGTCGGCTCCGTATCTCTACGGAAACGCCCCGGTATTTTGCCCTGTGCGAAATCGTAGTTATGTGCAATGGAAATCGGTGCCGCGTCGCAGATCACCGCATCATCATCAATTTCAAGATACCGACCATAGCCTGAGAAAAAGCGTCTGCCCACAAACGGGAACTCATCTGGATGTTGCGCCGCCGTCGATTGAAACTGCTCGGCGTCACCACCCTCAATCGTCCGACGTTTGTCCACGCGGTTGGAGAGTATATCGATCGTCGCGCCGATACTTTCGCCTACCTCGATCTCGGCACCGATCGGTACGGCTCTCGTGACCACCCACGGCTCGCCTCCGACTTCCGGCTCCATCGTCCAGCCATCAAACTCAGCATTGACCGTCTTCAGCGTCGTCTCATATCCCCCCGGACGCGACGTTATTTCAACGGTGCCTGTGCTAAAGGCATCACCATCGGAGTCCTTAATCTCTACCGTGTTAATTTTATGGAAATACTTCGTCAGGGACACATCCATCGTCTCGCTGCCGGTTTCACGCAACGTCAAGGTCTCTCGCATCGGAAGCGTATCGTTCGACGCAAGCCCCACACGCCGCACACCGCGAACAATCACTTGACCGCCAGCGTTCTCTTCTGAGAACTCAAAACGGAGCTGACCGGGACGATCGGGTTCCGGGTTGCGCACCACGTTGGCAGCCATCCGCGTCGTTATGGTAAAGGTGCCGGCATTGAAGCCCGTCGCCCGAATCCGAGTCAACGTCGCACCCGCAGGTAACTGCGCCGTCTGTGCCGTGGTCTTCACGCTATCCGCGAAACTTAACGTCAGCGTCTGCGTTGCGCCGTCTGCATCTGTATAGGTCAAGACAATCGTTCCAGGTGTATTCGCATCCACCAAATCCGCATCCGAATCAGGTGTCACCGTCAACATCTGTGCACCCGCATAATTCCCTAAGGTATTTACGATGTCTATGTCACCGGTGCTACTCAGGTTCTCACCATCCCCATCAATAACGTTGACGGTCAGGTCGGCGGTATCCGTGAAATAGGTCGCCGCAACAACAACGCTGAGATCCGTGTCCGCTGCCACAAGCGTTTTATCGGGGACCGCGACGCTCACAGGTGCAGGGTCGGCCAGAACGCCCTGAATTATGTCCAAGAACCCCGATTCAGAGGGGATCTCTATCTCTATATTCCCATCCCCCCACAAGAATCCGTCTTCGCCAAAAACTGAAGCACGCCCCGCACGCAGCGAATCGCTCTCTGTCTTCTCCGAATTCTCGTCGTGTGACCACGCCGTAACGACATACCGCCGCTGCACGGCTTGCGTTCTATCGGTAACAGGGCTACCCGTGCTATCGGTCTCTCGCGCAAAAATAAAAGATGTTTTCTCCGCTTGTCTTCTTTCAACAGCCATTTTATGTTCCTCCATTTATCAGTTATCAGTCATCAGTTAAAAGCATCATTTGCCAAACGAATACCTCTTAACTGATAAAGGGTTCTCGTTGAAAAATCGAACCGAACGGTCGTCCATTTTTCTTGCTAAAAATCGGGGAAAATGGTATAATAAAAGGAAGGTAGTGGGGCGGTTGCACCCGCCCCTGCCAGAAACAATCAACTTTTGTGCGAACATCGGAATCTTGCTTTGGCACTTTCATTTTAACACACTTCCTTTTGAAATGTCAAGCGAGGTCCCCAAACCTTTATAGGAGCTTGACAATGGGATGTATCTACAAACAAACATGTCTTGTGAATCAGAAGTCATATATCGGTAAAACGTATCGCGATGCCGAAACCCGAAGGCGAGAGCATCTGATTGGGAAGGGCAGCAAAGCTCTCAAAGAAGCGATTGAGGAGTTCGGTGAAGATAACTTCACGTTTGAAATTCTCCATGACGGCATCATTCCTGAACTCTTGGATATGTATGAGAAAGAAGAAATAGCGAAACACGATAGTTACCATAACGGCTATAATGATACGAGCGGCGGCGGTGGAGGCTACGAGGTTTCTGACGAAACCCGACGGAGAATGTCGGAGGCCAAGAAGGGCGAAAACAACCACTTCTTTGGCAAAAAACATTCTGACGAAACCAAACAAAGAATATCCGAAGCCAAGAAGGGCGAAAACAACCACTTCTTTGGCAAAAAACATTCTGACGAAACCAAACAAAGAATGTCAGCAAACAACGCAATGAACCGACCTGAAGCCCGACAGAAAGTCTCTGAAGCCACGAAGGGCAAAAAGAGATCTGACAAAGCCCGACGGAACATATCGGAAGCCCGGAAGCGCCCTGAATACTACCCTGCTCGTGAGTTTTTCTTTTCACTCCCCTCCGACATAGAACTCAAAGAGAAACGGCGCGTGCTTTTCAAGAAATTCACAGGTGTACCGAAAAACACACTCTATCGCTGGTTACTTGAATGGACAAACGTCCGCCAGGAACCCAGACGTCCTGAATATCGTTCCGCTCGTGAGTTTTTCTTATCGCTTCCATCCGACACGGAAACCAAAGAGAAACAAAGCGTGCTACGTCAGAAATTTGCGGATGTCCCCAGCAGCACAATCTACCGCTGGGTCCGAGAATGGACAAAGGACGCTTAGCGTCCAATCCACAGCACGGATACATCCCGATCTTCACACGGACGTATTAGACCTGTATACGTGGACCACAGTTATCCGGCACCGCACAATTTCGAAGGGGGTTCCCTGGAGGGCACTGATCCTGCCCGCACTCGTGTGCACCTCTTGCACGCTCGTCCGATACACACCCTCAACATCTAAATCGGGTGTCCCGTTGACAAGTCTTTCGATAGTATATATAGCATCAGAGACTTGATGCGTAATTTCCTTGGGTGTCACTGGGGACTCTTTCAGCACAACATCCAGCGCAATTGGGAGATATTCTTCTGTCTCGCCTAACGCCGCAAACTCCGTATTCGCCCCCCCATCCCGTTTGCGGAGCACCTCGTCGTAATTCAGAAGGAGGGCAGGAATTGCCCCCTGTTGGTCGAGTGCCGTAAAGTGCGTATAGCGTTTTTGGACCGTCTTGACCTGAAGCGGAAACTCCGAAACGTCGTAAGGATCGTCTGAATCTTCTCTGAGCGGCTCAAAAAGGTCAAACAGTGCGTCAACGATCCGTGCGCGGCGGTGTTTCTGGGTTTCCATTGCTATCTCCATTGTTTATATCACTGTTCCCTTCAGGATACAGTGCCGTTCCCATCGTGATGATAACGGTAATCAAACTCCCCAATACCAATGAAACCGTCGCTACGTCTATATGTTCTGCAAACCACCACGCCAGTAGCCACACCGTCCCAAAACAGAGCAGCATGAAAATCGTTGTGTCCCTGTCCTTTGCCGATGCGAAAAACTTCACCTTCCGCGGTGAATGCGTATCGACGTCTTTTGCGCTGAGAGTGCTCTTTCTCCCGATCCATCTCCCAAGTACAACGGAAGCAATAACAATCGCCAGAATAACCCCAATCTGAACGATACTGATATTAAGCATGTCTAATCCTCATAAAGTTTCGTATCTAATTTATCAGCGATCGCACGGAGTATCCGAACCATCTGCTTATGCCCCTCCCGCGTTTTTTGGTCGTGTGTGGAGACCATCTGGATGATACTCGCATGCGAGGCATCCTCTTTCTCTTGGAAACTCACAAGCGCATCTCGATAGGAATTGATCGTATCCAAGAATGCTGTGTCGCGCGCCGCCCGTTCCGTCTTGAACGCCTCCTCTCGATCCGCGCGTTCCTTTGACACCACCTTTTCACGCCTGGGCATATGGATCGTCATCATATAAACTAAGAGCAGGATATAGCCAAACTGAACCAGTTTCGACATATCCATTCCCAACATAGCACTTATGAAATCCATTCATAAACTCCTTACCGTTTCTTCAATGCTGCCCAGACGCCTATCGTTAATGAATGTTCAGACGCAGGGGCCTTCCGCACCGGCTCATAAAAACCAGGGGACCCCTTATCATCGGATTTTCCATAGAATGCAAGCGTTGGAGCGTCGCCACTTGGATACCTTTGATGCGATTGCCGTATCCATCTGCCCGCATGCACAGGGACAACAGGATTTCTTAAATTAGGATGTTCCTCATTTGAAAAAGCCTTACCCACACGATGAACATCTTTGCCTCCAACATCTTGAAGAAGCCATCCGTTTTTCAAAACATGCTTATGGATTCGGAGTTGGTAAATTTGAGAATCCTTAATCCCATCGACACGCTTACCCACTGCCTTCATTATATTATGGCTTGCGAGGATAATAGCGGATTTTGCAGGTATCTCAAAAGTGCTTAGCGTGTGTTCATGATACTTCCACGGATCATTCGCAAATCTCCGAGTCGGATACGTAAAAGTATAACCTGCGAGGTCGACAGGAACACTGTTTGGATTATAGAGTTCAATCCAGTGTGGTAAACGCCTGCCGTTGTCCAAAAGCATGTATTCGGTAACCATGAGCAACACAGTGGATTTGGGTAGCGTCTCCTGTCTACCCACGATCGGTACGGGTTCGGTCTGCGGTCGGAAACGTGTTGGGAGCACCTGCTCGGTTACATGCGTATCTGTCGGTGTAGGTTCAGGTTCCGGTGTAGGTTCCGGTGTGACAACCGGTGTTCCCGTCTCAGCAACAGGTCGGACACCCGTTTCGCAAAAATCGGGTCTGGGTATTCTATCCCCTCCGCATATATCCTTGTAATTCGTGGGTCCTGCGACATGCCGAGCCTCTATAGGATTGCCGTTAGTATCTAATCTCAAACTCCCGTCATCGTTGACCGCATGTCCATCTTCATTAATATCTCTCCAAAAATTATATGTGATTGTCCGAAAATCCGCAAAAGTGATCCGGTGGCTATGCGGATAATTCCCATACGTGATGTGTTCAAAAGTCGCACCTTCAGGGATATTTGTTTCTTCATGTCCCCACGCAAGCGAGGTCATCATTAAAATTGAGACTATACCCAATTTGTAAAACATGACAATTCTCCTTTTAAAAACGCCTTTCGGCAGCAGCAATTTCTTCGCGTTGCCATTTCTCTCCGAGTTGCCCAATCCGTTCCTCAAACCGTTCCCCGGCGACAATCAACTCATAAACAGGACGCGCCGATAGATTCTGTTCGTCGTTCCCTTCCTCATGGATGCCCGGATAGTTGTCCCCAAACGTCGACTCGAAATACGCACCGCTCACACCTAAGACCAATTCCGTGGGACCCACCTCAGCGACGCTGCCCGGATGACTCGGCGTTGTCGCCGCTTTGAAGTAGGTGTCGTCGCGACGCAGGATCCCTTTCCCCGGATGCGTGACAGATTTCCGTGCCGCGTATAACGGATCCAAGTCCGCCCACAGACCCCGACCGCCAGTGTCAAAAATATCGTCGATTTCATCGAGAACAAACGGAGTGATATAGTCCGTCCAGAACCGTCTGTGATCCTGTAATCGAGCATCAAGATTGTTAATGAAAGTCTGCGTTCTCAGTAGTGAATCAAAATTGATGTCTAACATCGCTACAACACTCCTATCGACTTCGAATACAACCTCATTACAGGTGAACCCTTGACCTGAAGAATGTCTATGACGCGGAACTCACTTGAATCCGAGGCACGCACCAGAAAATCGCCCTTTTTTATACGGGTATCCGGCTTAGATAAAAGCACCATCCGATCTGTCTCTTGTACCGCCACTCCTGACCGGAGTTCAAGAGCCTCCCGCTGAACAGTCCCAGATGTCACGGGTTGGATCATACAAATCACATCTTCCGCAACCGTCGTATCTTCCGCAGATTCAAACGCGGATTTCCGAACGATGCGAACGGTCTCGCGATGTTGGGGCGGAATTCTAAACCTTGCCATGACTAAAACCTGATATGCCTCTTTTTTTCTTGACATAGATAGTCAAGAATGCTACAATATTGATGTATTGCTGGTAGAGAATGTCACCCTCGCCGCAAGGCGGGGTCTCTACCACCACCGAGTGACATCGGGAGCAATACACTGTTAGCAATACAATCCAAAAGGTGGTCATTATGAAAAATCCTGGACTCTATATCCTCACCAATACGGTAAACGGCATGCAATATGTGGGTAAAGATAGCAATTTGCCAAGCCGTTCCAAAGAACATTTGAGCGGTAAAACCCCTCAGTGTCGTCATGTCCACAGGGCGATCCAGAAATATGGGAGAGATGCCTTTTCTGTTAAAATTATCCAATACCCTGGCATTTCGCAGGAGGCATTGAACGCCGTGGAACGCTGGAAAATTAGACACCTTCAAACACTTGCCAGCGGTGGTTACAATCTCAAAGAAGGCGGAGAGGGTGGCAACCCCTCTGAGGAAACACGCCAGAAAATGAGTGAGTCTACGCGTCGCACTCAAAAAAAACGAGTTGCGGAAGGCACACATCACTTCCTTGATAGTAAAATTCAGCGTCGCACTCAAAAAAAACGAGTTGCGGAAGGCACACATCACTTCCTTGGTATCAACCAAAAACGAGTTGCGGAAGGCACACATCACTTCCTTGGTGGTGAAATTCAGCGTCGCACTCAAAAAAAACGAGTTGCGGAGGAAACACATAACTTCCTTGGCGGTGAAATTCAGCGTCGCACTAACCAAAAACGAGTTGTGGAGGGAACACATAACTTCCTTGGTGAGAACAACCCAGTCCACAAACAACTTGCTAAAGGCACGCATAATTTCTTTTCCTTTGGTGAGAACCATCCAATCAAACGCCTTGCCAAAGAAGGGAGACATCCGAGTACCCTCAAACGTCTGAAAGCTGAATGGTGCTATATCATTGCACTGTCTCGGTTCTGGTATGAAATTCACGATTATACCCTCAAACGTCGCGCGGAATTCCTGTCTAAAGACATTCCCGATCTGTCTAACGCCGAACAGACATACCTTTTTTAGATGACGACAACACCCTTCAGTCATTGTATGTCACTGGGACACGCCGATAGGGTCTCGTCGGTTCCCCGACCTCGCGACGCTCCGTCCCAACTGATCCAAACGGCAGTTTCCGTTTTGTTTGGGAAACCGCTGTAGACCCCTCTTGCTGAACCTCTGTGACGACATCCGCAACTTTCTCGGTAACCTTCGCAACATGAAATGCACGTTTCTCTTTCCAGTTGATTTCCTGGACTCGCGTGACAATTTCGATCTGGTCCTGCTGAAGGATTTGTGCCGCGACGACGCACAACTCCGATACAAGTTGGTGCATCATGGCGAGTCGAGCGACATCTAACGCCTCGCCTGATAGACTATCAACATCAATCCCTTCCGCGTTCAGACGTTTTCGGACTTCGCGTTCGGCATCCGGCGCGAAGGGGTCCTGCGATAGATAGTCGTCTGAGATATGATCAGATGTCACATCTGGCGCAATCAGCCCTCGCACCGCATCATAATGTTGAGAAGTCAGTATCGTCGCTGGCATTTCACACCTCGTTTGGTTGGCGGATGGAAGAAGGGGATGGAAGAAGGAGGGGATGGAAGAAGGGAAGAAGGAGGGAAGGATGGGACCCCAGTCTTCCACCCTTCCAATCTTCCAACCGTCCAACCGTCCAACCGTCCTGTCCCGTCTTCTCTTCCAGTCTTCCAACCGTCCTGTCCCGTCTTCTCTTCCAGTCTTCCAACCTTCCAGTCAGGTTTTCTCCTATTCAATAACCTTCAATGCCTTGTCACCCGTTTCACCGAGCACGACGATGTAGATCGCCTTTTTCGGCTGATAGGAAATCCAGCCCCAGATCTCGGAGCAGACGATATATTCGACCTGCTTGAGCATGTCGCGCGTCGTCTCGATGATGTCCGTGTTCATTTGAGACACATATTCGACCGCTTTCCGCTTGTCATACACAACAAAAGCATTGTGCTTCGTCGCACTCCCTCCACTGCCAGACTGAATCCGGTCTTGAAGGTAGTCGTGCCATCCGACCCGAATCCCTTGCGACAACTGGTTCATCACAGAGAAGTTCCCGCCATACCCGCTCATGACCGCATTCGGACGCTCGTTCATGTTGACCAGCATCACATTCGTGCCAGCGATTTTTGCTAACTGGAGATCCGTGATATCCGGGTCATACCCGATCGCAGAGGTCAACATATACGAACGTTTGAACTTCTTCTGGAGCGCGAGCCACGCTTTGGGAGTCATGGTATCCGTCGCAGTGGAATCCAATTCCTGAAGCCGAAGGATCGTGCCACCGAGGTCGTCGCCACCGGCACCATGAAACATCGTCTCAAGTCCTTCGTCGACCTTCGCCATAATCCGCTGGACAGCGATCTCCTCAACGTGTTCCATCGCTTTGTCAATGAACTCGACCTCACGCAGATGTTCGTAAGTGAACGGGATCGCTAACATCCGCTTTTTCGGCTGGATCGGACGTTCAGACGTATCGAAGGTCGCCATCGGGGGATCCGCCCCAGGCGTCCGCTGCTCCTCACGGAACGCATCTTCGTCGTACTTAAGGATGGTCGCACGGTAGTCTTTTTTATTCGTCTCTGCCATGCGCGTCGTCAATTCCTCAAGCGCGATATCGACTTCCACGTCTTCGTCCCAATGTGCCATCGCGTCGTGGTAAGGGGTGAGCGTTGAGCCGGGTGGGGTGTCGTGGACATCCTGGAAAGTGCCGGCACGTTCCCACCGCGCCCGACGTTCGGCTTTCCGTGCCGCGGCTTCGATCTGTGGGCGGTACACGGTACTCCGATACGCGTTCAAACACATCTCTTTGAGTGCCAACTCTTTGCCAGGATCGCCAATGACTTGCTCACAGCGAGTCGGCCAGACACCCGCAGCAGGGTTGCAGACGGTGGTCATCTCTAATTCATCGAGCACTACCTCAAACGCTGAAAGCCGTTCGTCATCCGCACCCAACTCGCCGTCTTTCTCTGGATCGTATTGGGAATCAATATACGCAGAAAACGGCATGCCTGCATCCGCCGCTTGCTCGACAAGCCCAGCACGCTGCGGCGCATTCCCATACCTTTCTACGACTTCTCGTGTCGTCATTAAAGCCATTTTAAAATCTCCTATAAAGTGGGTGGAAGGAGGGAACGGAGAAGGACTTGGATGGAAGGATGAAAGAATGGGTGGCCCACCTTCCTGTATTCCCTATCTTCCAACCTTCCTGTCCTCTCTTCCCTTCCAATCTTCCTGTCTTCCAATCTTCCTGTCTTCCCTTCCTATCCCGGAAACGCGAGGAGGGCGTGCGTCGCATCAAAATTAATCACCGAGCCTTTGCCCTTCACAGCCTCGATCAGGCCACCTACCGTTGCCGATACGCTGTCAATCTGCGTGCGTGCAGCGTTATAGGCAGCTAATTTCTTAGCATCATCATCTATATTGGTTGATTCGAGGGCCTCAAAGTCTGTGGGCAAATCCGTTACGGCACTCACGGCTTTCACATACCCTTTCGCAGTGCTCGGTCCAAGACCAGCGACGAGTTTATCGCCCCGCTTGACCGTCGCGTTGCTCGCAAGCGGAACACGCAACCCCGCGAATAGGTAAGCACCGGTTATCTGTGTGTCGTCAACAGCGGTAATCACGCCATCGAACGCTTCGCCATCGGCTGGCAACTCGGCGACACCGTCTTCATTGATACGATACACCTTGCCGACTGCCGTGCTACGGTTCGGCTTCGTTATGTCGTATGTGATGGTCGATTTATCATGCTTGAAACTGGTCGTTGCTAAAAATGGGTGTTCTTTCAAGGTTTCCATTTCTCATTTCTCCTTTAGTGGCTATCGGCTTTAGTGGCTATCGGCACTCGGGGCGGTCAGTAAAGAAGTATTCGTTTAAGAGAACCCTCTTGCTGATTGCTGATTGCTGATTGCTGACAGCCTCTTTACCGCCATCTCCGTTTCCGCTGACGCGGTGTCCGTTTATTTCGATCCGGGGGCGGTTCGTGGTCATCTGACGTCGATCTACCTGCCGGTAACGCTGCGTCAGCCTTCTTCTTGTTCTGGGCGATATGCGTTTCGAGTTTCTCCAGCGGCATGTCGCCGTAGTATTCGCGATGATATTCCTCGTCGAAGTCGTCACCATACGCACGGATGCCCTGCTTAATCGCTTCATCAACGCGCGCGTCGCGATATGCCTTGCCATCCCCAGCGTCTGCCTGCAGGTCCGCGATCTCGTCCCGCTGCGTTTCAACCTTCTCACGGAGACCCGTCACTTCACTGGTCACTTTCTCTAAGACTGTCTCCGGCGCATCTGTCGAACGCACGTCCTTGAGATCCAAATCCTCCCGCAACGTCGTGACGAGCTGCTGACGCGCCGTGTCCACATCCTGCGAGGCATTCGTGAGGTCGGCGATCTCGTCTTTCTGTGTTGAAACGGTGGTGCGAAGGGTCGCTACCTCGGTTTCCAGTGCCTGTAGAACCGCATCAGGTTCATCCGTCGAACGGATACTCGGGACGTTTAGTGCATCACGCAACTTTTCAATCCACTCCTGGTCTTTCATTAGTAATTCCTCCATAAAACTTCGCATCCGAGCCGCGACTTCGCTCTCCGGCATGTTCGGCATGTCGCCCAACCCGTACATGAGGAACCGCTGTTTCTCGATGGAAGTGTGTCGGTTAGAGCCAAACTCAACGAGGGATACCTCTTTCAGTCTGGCATCAAAAACAGTATAGGTTGCAGGCACCATTTTACCGTTTTTATCTTCATATTTCTTGCCCATCTTGTGGGTGCATTGCCCCTCACGTTCGGGTTCCCAATCCCAATAGGAATACCGCCGTATCGGGAGGTTACACAAATTACAAATCTCACGCGCATCATAAAACCCGATAGACACCTGATTGATAAGTTCGTGTTCGATCGCACGAATCAATTTCTCAGAAGTTCGGAACTCGCGACTCCCCCCATCGTATTCCATGTTCTTGAGAATGAAGAAATCGATGAGTAACTCGTTCTTATCATTCAGCATGGCATCGGCAGATCTCCCGTATCCGAAGGACCGCCACGCGTGATGATCCTTCAATGACACGCCAGGTTTCGCTTTCGCGTCCTTCTCGAAGTTTTTGAGAGTGGTCTTGGGATCCATCACGGAATTATGGCGATCCAATTTGTCATTAGATGCGGTGATGCGTACCCAATATCGGTCATCATCCTCCTCGGGCAAATCCGCGTGCATGGCCCGGGTACCAATACTGACAGGCAACAGTCTGATATCTTCCATAGTGATTCTCCTTTCATCATCGATCTAAACCCTCTTTTTTTCTTGACGGAATGTGTCAAAAATGCTATAATATTCACGTATTGCTGGTAGAGAATGCTATCCTCGTCGCAAGGCGAGGTCTCTACCACCACCGAATAGCATCGGGAGCAATACACTTTAGCAATACAACCCCCGAAGGAGTTCATCCATGAAAAATCCTGGTATCTATATCCTCACCTCTCCGAGCGGTAGACAGTACGTCGGTAGAGATAGCAATTTGCCGAGGCGTGTGAAAGACCATCTCAGCGGCACATGTTCTAACTGCCGTTCTATTCACAGAGCCATCGAGAAATATGGTGCGGAGGCATTTGAAATTGAACTTATCCAATACCCTCATATCTCCGATGAAGCCTTGAATGCGGTGGAATGCTGGTGGATTCAACGGCTTCAAACAATCGCACCATCGGGTTACAATCTCACTGAAGGCGGTGAAGGCGGTGAACACTCTGAAGAAACACGCCAGAAAATGAGCGAAGTTGCTGCTAAACGCGTGGCGGATGGGACACACCATTTTCTTGGCGGTGAAATTCCACGGCGCACTCAGAAAAAACTTGTGGAAGCGGGCACACATCACTTCCTCGATGGTGAAGTTTCGCGACACAGTAACAGTAAACGCCTTGAAGATGGGACGCATCACTTCCTCGGTGCGCGTAACCCAGTCCACAAACGCGTGGCGGATGGGACACACCATTTTTTCGATAGTGAATTGGCGAGCCGCAATGCACGCAAACGGGTTGAAGCGGGAACCCATCATCTTCTTGGCGGCGAGATTTCGCGGCGCACTCAGAAAAAACTTATTGAAAATGGGACGCATCATTTCCTCGGCGACAGCAATCCAAATCATAAACGGATGAAGGATGGTACCCACATTTTTCTTGGGGAAAATAATCCAGCAAAAAAACGTGCGCACAAACGTCGGAAAGCCGAATGGTGTTATATCATTGCGTTGTCTCGGTTCTGGTATGAAATTCATGATTATACCCTCAAACGTCGTGCCGAATTCCTGTCTAAAGATATTCCCGATACGTCTAACGCTGAACAGGAATATCTGCTATGAGTTCCGCTCTGTGCTGAACTGGCATTCCCCCAAAAACTCTGATTCCCGCGGAATGCTTGCTCTTTTCAGATTTATACATCTCCACTGCTTCCATGTACACTTCTTCCTCGATCCCTTCCATATCCTTCAATTCTTTCAGCTCCTTAAGATTCTGGATCTTAACACCTTCCGCTTCTGCCATCGCTTTGACATCCTGCGGATCCGGTGTGTTCTCGAAATAGAAGGTCACCTTCCCTTGCCGTCCCTTAGCCCGTAACACGTAACCCAAAAGGGTTGAAAAAACACCCGCAACGGTCGACTGGATACTCGATATATTGATCCTGTAATCACGTCTTTGCTCAACAGCGTGTGTCTCGGCGACTGCCTCATTGGACCATTGTTTCACGGGGGTTGACCCCGTCGCACGACCGACCCGCCTGTCATATAACCGCGTCAGCCCATCGACGAGCCCGAAGAAGGAGGTCTGCATCTGACCCCCCTTCGGCATGTTCACCGTCACGATGTCCAAGTGGCCGTAACCTTCATTCGGCTTCAGGTTCGAGTACGTCTGGTTGATACCTGTGAGGAAGTCCTGGATAAATTCATCTTCCTTCTCAACATCACCGATAACCTCCGCCGGCATGAAGTCCCGGAGTTTCTCCGTATCGACAGTGAAATCTGACCGAGCCCAGCCTTGGGATTCCAGCACCCGCCGAAAATCATTCATCACGCCGAGCATCCGGATCACGTCCAGCGGTGCCGATTCCAACATGGACCTGCCAAAGGGTTCATTCGGTCCCGCATTGAACGGCACGTACATCACCGTCGGATCGTCCTGCAGCGATACCCATTTCCCGTTCTGCCACTGACCGAGGTGCCAGTCGTTACCCATCCGGGTGAAACGCGCCACATACGGATCCATCACCGCGATGTCCATCGCCATGTCCGCTGTTTCGTTGAGTTCCAACTCCCAAAAAATAGCACCGCCTTTGTAGATACCAGCAAAAACTCTGTCAATCAACACGTCCGGGTCATGATGCTTTTCTTCAAGTCTCGCAAAGAAATCGTCGATAATCGTCGTAGCACCTTTCGGCTTCACTTGGTAGCCCCAAGACTCGTTCGCGTTCCGCAGGAAATCTGTGTAGGCTTTATTGACTTCCGGCGCGATACTCGTGACCAGTTTCATGAACTGATCGACCGGCAGATGCAGCAGCTCCTCTTCTGTCCAGTTCTTCAGTTGCCACACACTTCGAGACTTCTCAGGTGGTGCGACATGATACATCGTGTGCTGCCGATGCGGATCCTGCATCGAGACGCGACCGCCACTCAGAGCCCGTGTGTTGCGTGACCGCGGAGGCTGCCTACCGAAAGGTTTCCATTTGCTGAAGGTGTTAAGTGTCCTCTGTAGATTCATTACTGACTGCTGAAAGCCACTACCTCATCTTCACGCTGCCGTGAATGACTCGCCCGCTTCCGATGCCGCGAGACTTCCCTAAACTCTGCACCAGATAACTCGTGCCATCGACTCCATGATTGTCACCCACCACTGCCTCGTCGTCTTTGTTTGTGCCTTTAAGTTTTTCGGCATAACTCAAACTCAAGAACTCATCTGTGACCTCAACAGGACGGTAGTCGTCTTTCAGGTCTTCATCTGGCGCATGTACCAACCGATCTCGTAGGAAAAAGATTGCTGGTTCACCCGTCTCGTCTTTCTTGAGCCGCTCCTTGACACCGTCTATCTGTGCCACACGGTCTTTTTTCGGTTCGTTGACTCGGAAGCCAGCCCGTCGGAGTTGCTCTACACCGTCTTGGTCCTCACTGTCTACCGCGGCATACTGAATCCGATCGTAGCTATCGCAGTTCTCTTGTATCAGTCGTATCAAATCCGGTTTCGTTAACCCCGTCTGATAGATCTCCTTATAGGCGTAAAGTCTGTCGTCTGAAGAGTACGCCCACCAAATAACGCTTGCCGGATTCCGAAACCCCCAGTCAACGCTCAGATACCTTTTCCAGTTCGGCATGATTGAGACATCAACGATATGCGTCTCCGGTTCAAAATCTTCAAAGACTAATCCCTCACCCGATGCCCACTGTCCGAGGAAGCCGCGCTTGAATCGTAAACCGTCAAGGTTCTTGAGCTTCTCTACACGCCGCAACCCACCCCGTGTGAACAAGTCCTCAATCTTTTTGAGTAAATCCTTGTCCGGATTCCGTTCAAACTCAATTTTGAAAGCCTTCAGACGCTCTGAACCTTGCTCTATAATCTCAGGATTATCCAGAAACGACATCTTGAAGTACTTCAGTTTATCGTCTTTCGCCTGTTGACGTATCCAGTGATGCGGTACGTTCGGGTTACAATCCCCTACCAGATACGTAATCGGCAGCGTCCCCGCACGTTCGGAAACACGCGCCGTCAATTCGTCCCACGTCGCAAAGGGTAGCAACTCGATTTGATTCACAAACGCCGCATCAAAGAAATCCGATAACAGGTTCTGCGGTTTGTCTAAGCCGTTCATGTAAATCCGAGTGCCGTTCCGATACTCAAAGAATTCGGGATGCTCACCGCCAAACCGAGTGACAAACCTGTCTTCCGGGTTCGGATCGTCGCGACTCGGTGGCTTGTAACCCAGATACTTCTCGTAGGTCGGGATGATGTTGCGATACACACGGTTCAGACTCCGGTGGACGAACGTCATCCGCGCACCGGCATACTTCTTCGCCAGCATATCTATGTAGCCGACACCCCCGTATGTTTTTCCTGCATCGTAGGTACCACCCGCCACCTTTATACCGACATCATGCGACATCCATAAATTCCGCATTGCACCCTGCGGTTCATATCCATATTCAGAAAATCGGTAAACAGGTTGCCTGCGCATACATCAAACGGTATGTCTCTTTTTCTCCCGTTCCGGGAGCGTATCCCATATCTCACGCACGCTTGTGTGGTACTCCGCCACGACCACAACTTGATCTTCGGGGTGTGCTGTCTCAAGTGCCGCTTTCTCCTGCTCGGCTGTCTTTTTCTTCGCATCCTCTTGCGCTTGTCGAGTGTTAGCGTCATAGCCGCGATGGACGAGATACCACCGTTTCATTAACTGATCGACCGTTGCACCCAGCCACCGTAGACTTTTTATCAGGTCTATCTTCTCCGCAATCGTCGCTTTCTCTGTCAATTCATCTTCAATTGTGAGCGCGATGTTGTCCCACACTTTGTCATAGATAGTTAACATCTTGTTAATTGTTTCTATGTTTTTTGACTCTTCGCGCGGATTTTCCACCGCCACCGGCGCATCTTGCACCTCTGGTAAGGAGAATTTCTCCGGTTGGATTTGGATAATGTTGCCACCGCTCTCCAGCCGTCGAATCGCCTGATTGATAGACTCCGACTTGCCGGACACACTCTTGTGAATCTCAGTGCGCAGCTTCGGACCCTCGGATAGAAACGATTTTATCTGCTTCGGAATACTCGTCTTTGACATGATTTTTTATGAAATCCTGTAGGAAAACTGTCTAAATTTGTATGCCGTTTGTAGGAAAACTGTCCAAATTTGTATGCATTTTGTAGGGATTCTTGCCATTTCGTTAAATCAAAAGTCCTTCTAAGATGTAGGAGCGAGTTCTACTCGCGACTCTTACTGATACCGATCGCTATGATACAAATAGTATACCCAGCGACAGCCCAAGACTCTAAGCACAATGTGAACACGAATATGCCGATTTACAATACTTTTACAATACTTATGAAAAAAAGTTATCAGCTCGGAAAAGTGAGCCTTTTTTTTCAAAGCAAAAAAAAGGGTAACGTTCTGTTTGGCATTCGCAAACAGAACCTCACTTTTCCGCGCAAATGGAAACCATCGGAAACCCCCTTGCTGATTGCTGATTGCTGACGGAGAACCGACCGCTAATAACAATACATTTGAAAAAATGTTATACTTATGATAAAATAATATACTATAAAATCAGTAATTCATCATAATACCTACCCCCCATTGCCTACGGAGAACGCATGTCATCTAAACTCGAACGCACCACCTTCACGATCACCCAAAACCAAATTAAATGGATCGCTGAACAGAGTGAAAAGACCGGTTTGAATAAAGTTGAAATCGTCCGCCGTGCCCTCGACGAGTACTCAGAGCGTGAAGACGCGAAAGCGGAACACCAGCTTTTTACACCCGAGCAGCAGGAAGAAATCAAGGAGATCGCACGCGCGAAGGGGATTCCCGAATCGGATGTCGTCCGGCTCGCCATTGATCGGGAACGCAACCGATTCTTTAGAAGATATTGAGGTATGTATGGAAATCAGAAAAGACGGACACATCGTCTGGGAAAAAGTTGATAGGACTCATGAACGTGACACTTTTGAGAAGATCGCTGGATTGGACGCTATCTGCTTTGACGATCGCGACTCTGAAAGACTCAGTGAGGTGTCCCCTGAAATGTTTGGAGACATTTACGCGCTTTGGAGAAATGACGATATGCTCGGATATGCCATCTACGGACAAGTCTGGTTGCCAGAACTTCCCGATGCCTATATCTCAAGGATAGGGGTGCAGCCCGACTCTCGACAACTCGGGTACGGGCTCAAGATACTCGAAGCAATCCTCTCTGACCTAAACACCCGTCCTGAATGCTCCGCTGTTTACGGAGACATCCGGCAAAGCAATATCGCTTCTCAACGCCTCTTTAGAAAGGCTGGCTTCCACGTTCATTGCGAATATGATGGACTTTATACGGATGAAGTCGCAATCCGTGTTATGAAGAAACTTCCCCTATAAGGAGGAATAGATGAAAAACCGAATGGATGTACCTAAAGCGTACGAACCCGTGCTACCGGGTAAAGTCGAAGCACATCTCGCGAAGAAGAAAGCACAGGCAGCTGAAGATTCGCTACTTACCCAAACTGCTATCGCCGTCGGGAAAGTGATTGGGCAACTAAAGCTTGATCGTCGAGATACATTCGACACGTTTGATGTGCGGGACCTGACACCCACCCAATTCCAGGAACTCAAATTCGCCTGTGTCAACCACCTCAGTCACCTCATCTGCGGCATCGAGAAAGAGAGTATCTCGGAAAAGTGAACCTTCCAAAATCCGAAAGGAAAATTTAAAATATGAACGATCTACGCGCGCAGCTCCCGGAATGCCCGCTTGAATACCAAATCCCGCACATTCCCGGCTCACACACCGCGCTCGTGATTGAGATCCACGCCGCCGCCATCGATTGGCAGGAGAAGATGCTCCCCTGGACGCTCGCGGGCCTCATCAATAACACCGACATTGTGATGAAAGGCGTGCACCTCTACGTCGTTTGCGAGGACGGAGAAACACAAGACCGCATCAAAACCGTTCTCAAGAGGTTTGATCTGCCACCCGGTACCGTCACGCCTAAAGACGATAATGGGAACCCCTTAATCGTGTTTGGGAAATACGGTTACCGCTACGACTCCGTGTGTATCCTGGACATCAACTACTGGGCGTTCCGCGGTATCGGTAAGCGAGAAGAAGCCGACATCAAACTCCCGATCGGACACGTCCTCCGACATAACTATGGTTGGGCAGTCGCCGATTACAGTCTCCATCCCGCGAACGACATCCTTCAGAAAGACGCGTGGGTACGGATGTCTGAGTCGTTACACCTCACCGGTGGCGATTCCCCAGTGCAACGGAAAAAACTCGCGAACCACCTCATGGACGCGAGCGAGCGTGCGCGATGGCTACACGATGCCAACCGTGCCGTCTATGGTGAAGACTACAAGGAACGAAACAAGAACGTCGCCGCCTACTTCTTCAATGAAGCTGATCCAAACTGGCACCTCGACGCGTCCATTCTCCAATACAGTGCCCGTGATGTGAACGAACCGCATTTCTCGGATTGGGCAAAAGAATGGAAACACTTGGGAACGGAACCACTTATCGCGCTCTATCTGCTAAAGACCGGGCAGCACGCTTACAACCTCAGTGATTCCGTCATGATAGAACCTAACTACATCCGCGCCGAATACTCACGTCTCTGCAACATGCAGTTCTCCGGGAAAGAACAATTCAGCTACGGTATGAAAGAATTGATGGGTGCACAACTCAATATCGCAATGAATTGAACTGTAGGGTAAACTTTGTATCGGTGAGAAAAGGAGATCTATACATGTTAGTCAAGAAAAGCGAAATCATCGGGATTGATATGGTTGATACAGAACTTAAAGTATTAGATGAAAATGGACAAATTATAGAAATAGAAAATAACTTCTGTGTCCGTTTCTATCTCAAAAGTAACGGTTATATTGTGCTTCCATGTTTTTATTGTGCAGGGTTTGGGCTTGACGATATGCCTGAAGCAAAAGCAGAGCAACTTCGCCTAACGCAGGATTATCTTGATTCACACACCGATGACAATTGTTATGTTGAATTAAACGAAGGTATTCTATATAGAATGGATGTCTACCATTAAGAGATATGAAACGCAAGCGGCGCAAGAAGCGGAGCCGAGAGGTATAAGGTATCTTCACAACCTTCAGGTTGCGAGGATACCTATCCTCTCGTCGGAGGATGAAACAATGCAGATTCGTTTCGGTGCACTGTCTCCAAAATTGCATGAACAGTTAGGGGTAAGCGAAGAAGATACAGCATTAGAACAACGTCTGGCAGATGCAATTGTATTGTGTCAGATACATTCCGTTTTGACAGACACTGAAGTTCACAAGGCGCGAAAGCGGATTGTGAAAATGTTAGAGAAATCGGAAAAGTGAGGGTATCGTTCATTTCGTTGTCTGTGAACGATACCGTAACCCTGTTGCCACTTGTTGCAACAGGCTCACTTTTCCGCAAAGGAGAAAAACACGCATAATGAACACCATTCACCTCCGCAACGAAAATAAGTTCCGAACCCCCATCCACGGACGCAACTTCCAAAACACGTTAACCTGCGTCGGTTCACTGTACCCGGAAGGTAACGTTCAAGTCTACTGGACTTGGAAATGGTTTGACTTCCAGATACGTGGAGGTTTCGACGGAACGTGTCGTTCTCGATACTGCGGTTTCCAGTTTCAGGACATGAGACACCTTATCGGGATGTGGGATACTCGCGAAATCATCACTGGGCTCCCCTACGACTTTTCACATCTCATCACCACACACTTCGCTGCGTTTTACAAAAAGCACATGACAACCTTCGTACTCTCTCAGAAAGAACGAGAGGCACTCGGCATCTCCGAAGAAGAGTACATCCGAACCAACACAGCCGTTTGGGGCGAAAAATGGAAGGATCAATGAATACCACAACCTACGAAGTGCTTCCTATCGGGAATTTAGATTTTTCCGAGACGGATGGGTTAAAACACCTCTGTTTTGACCAGGAGAGTATTACCTCTGAATATAACTCAAAAGATCGAGCGTTTTTGGTATCTGCTAAAGTAAAAAATGATCGCACACAAACAGTTGTATTCAGAATTGGTACACGCGGATTTATAGGCATCATGCAATTCAACCAGATAAAAACACAAGTTCTGGATCGTGCTTCTTGACTACGTATACCGGCTTTAATCGACAACCAATTATGAAACACTACGAAGCAGACATCTCCGTCCGACGCGTCGGCATCATCACCGCCCCGAGAATACCGCCTGACCACCCAAACGTCCGATTTTCAAGCTGCCTTCACCGTGAAGTTTTCCCTGCAACTGACATCTCGGAAGCCCAACAGCACGCCATCACACTCGTCGAGAATCCAAGCACCCCTGAATTCCTAAAATGCCTCGATTTCTACTTCGTGCCGTTCAAAACGCTTCAGTGGGAAGACTGGCAAGGTCCAAGAGAGCCGAAAGGCGAGACACAGATCCATTCCTGCGAAAGCGTCCCTTTTCTTAACGGCGTTTTCAAATGGATTGTCAGAATCCTTGTTTATGAAGTAGGCACTGACGGCTGACCTCTTTTTCCCAAAATATATTGTTTATTTATTGTAAATCGGCATCATGCCCTGCTGAATCCCCTCCAGCGCGGACGATCGCATCAAGTATACTTATAGGCATAAACTGTAGCCTGCAACAACGGCGCAGGCGGGTCTACGGAATGGACCTTCATTCATCAGACTCACCTAACCGAACCGCAAGGAATAATTAAAAATGGCAAAGACAATCCTCGCGACAGATCAAAAAGAAACACCAGAAGCCGACATCCTCGATGGAAATTGGTACGGTGAGTTTCAACTGCACTGCAGAGTCTACGCTTCAGATGAAGTCTTCCTGCAAGCAAACGACCCTGACGACCCTGACACAGGATGGATAAATGCGAACCTTAACGGCGTAGATATCAAATTCTCCAAAGTGGGCGCTGTCCTTGATGTCACGCTCGCACGAGACATGCATTACAGACTGTACACAGCAACCGCCGGCGCAAAAGTCGTCATCGCGAAACACAACCCACACGACTAGGAGGCAAAAATGATACTCGGTGGAATCGTTGGTGGGTATTACGGTATAGACGGAGGTGGCGGGAAAAATCCTGTCGTCTATTACTACGGGAAATCCCAAACAAAACGCGTCGGTGAAAATTATACACCTGTCAGCGCAGGAAGCAGTAAACCCGCAGAGTTCAAAACAACCGCAGATGAAACTTACGACGGCGGGAAAAGCAATCTCCTCATCATCACAAACGGCAGCGATGATACAAACATCGACATCACAAACGCGCCTGATAACGCCGTCATCCAACTCCCAGCAGGGCGATATCATCTCTTTTTTTTCGGATACAGCGAAGCCGCAAGCCAGACAGCCTTCCGAGTCGAATTGCGGCAGATTCAAGAAGGCATCGATGACATTCTCGTCACGGGTACAGAAGGATGGACAAGTGCCGCGACTCCCGCACGAACAACCTATTCACTCAGCTGGTCCGACTTCATCGTTGACGGTACGGAAAAATTCTATCTGCTGTTTCCTGTCGCAGGCGCGATGGGGAAAAGTCATTTCCTCCGCATCGAGACAGTCGCCTAACTGGAGATACAACGATGGCGAAATTATACCTCAAAGACCTCCGAAAATCCGTTCGCAAGACCAAACGCACAGTGAGTTACGCAGCGGTAGCGCGAGTCCATGAGGAATCCGAACTCGGCCCCCTTCAGTTGGTACCCCTTGATACCGCTTACGTGGCATTGCCGACAGAGACATGGGAACTGTTTTTGGAATACTCCGGCGTAGACCGTATCCGGTACAAAAGCGACACCATGGACTGTGACGACTTCGCACAGATCCTCGCCGGTGAGTGTAAGCGAAAGCTACACGTCAACGGCATCGGATTGGTTGTCGATTTTTCCGGTGGGCATGCCTACAATGCCCTGCTCGCCTACGAAGGTTCTAAACTCGCATTGCTGACGATTGAGCCCCAGAACGACAAGATCATCATTAACCGAAACGGTATGTACGCCGCACAGCAAGGTTTTCTACTCCTATGAAATTTTTCAGCGACTGGTGGCAGCTCGAAAAAGCGAAACTCACATTCATGATCGAACACTGGGGCATCTACTTCGTCCTCGGTGTCGGTCTTATCTGCTTGTGTGTTTACGTCTATTTCTCCAGGGATGATGACAATGAACTATAGGTATAGACGCACACAGCAACGCAATTGGGAGATTGAGACCCACCAGTGGTTCCTGCTTTTTATGGAATTTCTCTGGAAACTAAGGTAGAGGTTTCCAATCCGTATTTTTAAATGAAAGTCACCGTCCACGACATCCATATCGATTGCCCGAAACACGGCAAAGTCCCATACACAGCAACCTCCGATCTCGGAAGCGAGGGGGTAACCCTGTACTGCCCGCGGTGTGAAGAAGAAGCCCGCCAGCAGCACCTGCATCCGGCATCTCCATACCCAATTCAGGGCACATCGCCATCTGTGATAGCAGCGTGCAATCGCGGCGACTGAGGATAGCACACACCGACAGTCTGCCGACCGTAGGGGTTGGGTCCCCCAACCCGCACCGAGCATCGTTAATTAACGAAGGGAACAACCGCATGACAAAAGAAAGAATCTCCAGCGACGTTGACAGGAAACTGCGCATAGAACTTGACACGAAAGCCAATGAACTCGGCATCTCAAGGGCAAAATTCATTGAGATCGCCCTCAAATCCGAACTCGGACACTTCAACGTCCACAAAGAGAACAAACGCCTCACCGAAGCGAAGGCGCGGTTAGAAGGGCAGGTTTCAGAACTCACAGACACGTGCGACGACTTGGAATCACAGAAGAATCAACTTACCGTACAACACAGCGATCGAATCAATGAGATTGCATCCGCCCTCGGTGTTCCCAACACTCTCGGCCACATCAAGCAACGGATTGATGAACTCCAGACCGCTCAAGACGAATTGAAACAGGAGAAGACCGAACTCACCGAACAACGTGATGAATTTGAGAAGCGCCTACACGCCGAAACAGACGTCTGCAATAAATACGATGCGCAAGTAAAATCGCTGAGAAAGGAACGCGATACCTTCAGAGCAGCAGCCGAAGAAGCCCGGAAACAGCGCGATATCTTCAAAACGAAATTTGAAGACGCAGAATCTAACTACCGCGTCTGTAGCGAGAAACTCAGGCTCCTCCTAACGCGCAACTGGTGGGAACGCCTCTGGAACGTCTTGCCTTGGATAGAATAACCCGCCTACGCCACTTCAGATATACCCACACCCGTTACAATCGCGAGAACGAACTCATCTCTCACGACACAGGCCCCATCTCCGGTCATACCGCAAGATCCGTGAAGCACGTCCTCGTGAAAAGATTTCATCTCCAAGCGTGGGATTCTTGGACATGCCTCCCCAACGGGACTTACAAGCGTTCCCACAATTGTAACCAATACCGCGGTATCATCACCGTCGAACCCATCCCCGAACTGTAACGAAGGTGCATCATGGGTAATGTGGGTTTCCGTGCTTATTGCCGAGAATACGGAAACCAACGCACACCGGGGTCCCCACCCGTTACTGGGAAGGGGCAAGCCGCAAAGCATATCACGACATCGGCGAAGATTGAGACGGATATTTGACAGAAACATAAAACGAAAGACAGTTAACAAGCGGTTGTGGTTTTTGCGGTGGGGCGGTTTTCGGTCAGGTTCAGCGGGGTTGGTGCAAGGGCGCGTTCGCTTGCATGGCTTTTGGGCTGCGTTCCGCTACGCTTACACGCAGGTTTTTGGTTGGGTCTCGGAAACCGGGTTGGGGCATCGGGCGCGGAGGAAAGCAGGCAAAAATGGCAAGGGATTGTCATTTCGCAAGTTTTGCGTATTTTGCGATTGTCCTTTGACCTTTCCGAAGTTCACGCGCTATTCTCCTTTGAGACCAACCCCAACCTGAATACCACTGGATTAGAAATATCAGTTGCTCTTGGCTCATGCCGAGCTGGGCTTCGCTGCTTGACATTTCAAAGGAAGTGTGCTTAAATATTAAATGCCAAAGCAAGATTCCGGTGTGATGACTTGGTTGATTGTTTTTTGGCAGGGGCGGGTGGCATCCCGCCCCACTTTCTTCCTATTATTATAGCATTTTTCCCTGCTCTTTAGCAAGAAAAAACAACCAGCGACCCTAATATATGTATGTAATCCCTAATCAATCACCAGCCCTGTAATCCTTCGTTGCTTACCGCGGCGCGCGTTTTCTCGCGATTTTGCCGCTAATTCCTCTCAATTTGTATCGAATAACAGAAGAAAAAGAGTCGTTTTCCACGGTTTTTTGGAAAAAAACATCAAAAATCGGTGAATTTGGCGAAAATCCACCATTTTTCTCTAAAATTATGCATTTTTTACTTGAAATATCTGGGCAGGATATGTTAGAATAATTATTAGAAGAAAGATGAGGGGCGGTTGCAGCCGCCCCCCGGACCAAAAACCCAAGGATCAACTTCGGCGTTGGTATTTAAAGCCTACCACAAATGCCCCGTCAAAGTCAACTCAAAAAGGAATTTACAATGAAAGCGAAAAAAGTCCCAGATGCGGAAACGCTCGCAGCTGCATGGCGGAAACATCCGGGCTTTGGCACACCGCACTGGCACGAAGGGCGTTGGGAATGGCTTTCGCCAAATGGCGATGCCCGGACAAAATGCGGCTCACCGATCCGCCCCCCCAAAGCGGACGAGGTCAAACCCCACGAACAACAACTCTGGCAAAAGTGCTGGCGCTGCAATACCATCCGTCCTTGGGGTGGATGCGGAAGCAAAACGCCTGAACCGAAATGGGTTGCCTCTTCGTCTGTTCCCGTCGATAAAACGCCTACAGAAAAACCCGAACCCGAATTAACAGAGGTTGACTCCCCAAACGCTATGCTCGTCGTCCTTGAAAAGATGGCAGAATGCCCCACTTTCGGCGGCTGGCTGATTGAAGATGAAATCGTCTTTGTTGCCACCAAACACTTCAACCTCAAAGTCAACGCCACGTCACTGCTCGATCTGCTCCGTCCACTCTGGCACGAAGGGAAAATCGAACACAAGCAGAACCCGTTCGGTCAGCATACGTTTCGCGTGAAAGGAAATATGTCATGAAAAAATCATTTTTCCTCTATCCAACCGCCAACGGTGATATCGTATTAAGTGGCTATCCCAGCTGGGTATGCCACTCCGATATCTACCCGTTCCGGATTTATACCTTTCTCCTCGATGAACGCTCCAGCGCACGCATCGGAGAAAAATCTGTCAACATCAATACTGTCAACCTCCTGTCAGATGAAAACGAATGTGGAGTTCCGGGTTCGGTTCTGCCGACCAACACACCATCGGAACAACTCACAATCAATTTCACGCCCTGGCGGCGATAAACACCGATAAGGGGGAGTTGCAGCTCCTCCATGCGAAGTTGTCCGATCACAATCATCGTGATGGACGGGAAAGTCACCCGACACAGTACGAGAGTCGCGTGTGGACTCTCGGGACAATGTGTGGGGTGCTTTCCCAGACACTTCGCTAAACCAAAACCTAAGGATCAACGCATGAAAAAACAAGTCATGATCACGCTTTTCGGTGCAACAGGAACGCGCACCCTTGAAATAACACCTCGAAGCGGGTTCCCAACCCGTCACGTCAAAGCACCTCGCGAAACCGTGCCTTCCCTCTTTGAACCGGCAAGGAATCCCAAATCTGATGCGTTTCCAGCTCCCACCCTCCTCGAAGTTATTCGGTGGATGGAAGCTTCGGAAGACTTTCAGGGTTGGCTGATTATCGACGAGATTCTTTTCGTCGCGACGGCACAATATAAGATGAAATTCAACCAGCCGTCACTGCTCGATGCCCTCCGCGAACTCTACCAGCAAGGGCATTTGGCACACAAGCTGAACAGGTTCGATCAACATACGTTCCGCTTGGTGGAGGTGTACTGATGAAAAAATTGACCGGTTCCCTCCACTGCACCCGGTGTCACCGGCGCGTCCCCGATTCCGATGCGGACGCACGTTTCAAACACGGTGAAATCATCGCGTGTCGGAACTGCACCCAGCTGAGACCTCGGCACCGCTACCATCGCAACTGTCAATGTCAACACTGCCTGCGTGTCCGGGCAGTGCTGATGCAACAATGAACGACGCAATCCACATTCAGCGGGCGCGCCTCCGGGCGCGTCCACGCTAAAGGCAGTGAAGCATGAGCAGACAATACCTTTTCATGAAATTAAGGAACAATAGACAACAGGAAGTCAAACCCGCGTTCGATCTTGAATTCAATAATGATAATTACGCGATCGCAACGCCGGCGTTTTGGAGAGCGTGGCGTGGCGACAAAAACACGACACGCGGCAAAACAATCGGTTTCCTCCCGTACGCTCCGGCAAAGTACCCTGCAGAACAACTCGGTCTGCAGGGTCAAAAACTCGTCTGGGTGGTTTTCATAAGTCGAGCAGCGAAGCACGCCTTTGAAGCGAAACACGCGCCGGCGGAACCATCGAACGCAGACGGTCGGATTCAAGGGTTGGGGTGGCAATGTATACGCGATAACACCGGAATGTTTCTCGACGAGCGAAACAAAACATACCGCTCCCAACGATCCCCAGTCGTCGCGTGGCTCAACTACAATAGCGGTCGCTATTCCGTCAACGTCGTTGATAGTGCCTTCAAACTTATCCGCCCCATTCCATCTACCCTTACCGATCTTGGCGATGCGGTGGAATGGGTCTATCAGCATTCGGTGTGGAGAGGGGCTGAAGGAGGAGCATCATGATTCTCAACTTTTACCTACGCAAACACCCATTGAAAGGGGAAATGCGCCCAGTCGAAAGACAGAACCTCGCGAAGGTTCGGCATCTGCTCACAGCGCGGGGCGTACGGAATGCTCACAAACTCGACTCTCACGAAGCGATCCAAACGCTCGCGACACGGATAGCGGAAGAATGTGGCGGACATCGCATGCGCGAAACCGCCACTGGGCACCGCCTGACCCCGGCGGGCATTGCGGGCGATACCAGCAGCGATGGGTTTTCGGCATCGTAGCGTACAGAGCAGGACTGAGGCGTTCCCGGGACTTTCACGCCGATACGCCCGCGCGCGGAAAGTGGCGAGTTTCAGAGGCTTCGGCTCTGAAACGGTACCCTAAGGTTAGACTACGATTTAGAAATTAAGGCGCGTCATATATTTTGACGTGCCTACACTCTACAGGAGACACGTTTTGAAACTGGCAAACCTGATTAAACTTCACGTCGCTGCTTTCCACTTCGCGAAATCACCTGACTGCACAGCACAGGCGTTAGCGCAGGTGACAGACGTGAAAATCAAGACCGTTTATGGATGGGTACAACGCCCTGAGTGGCACGCCGCACTCGACGCTCTCCATTTCACTGGGGCGCGCGCTTTCACTCGCAAGCCGACCCGCGACACCCTCCGCGATGCCGGCGGGTTAGTCGAAGAAGCATTCGAGATTTACAAAAAAGCACGCACGGACGGACACCCCCCTAAAAAAGCCGTCACCGCAGTCGTCAACGCGATGGAACTCAAACGTCGACGCATCAATACGTGGGCAGAACGTTACGAGTGGGAGGCGGAAACCCATAAAACGGAGTAGATCCTAACAAGAAAAAAGGCGGTGCGCCAACACCGCCCGTGACAACAAACCGACCCTAACGCCAATTAAGGAGGAATGCGCCTTATGCAATTATACCCCAATCGGCGCGCTAAAGTCAAAATGCGTAAATTTGAGATCAAACGCAACCCCGGCAGTCTACTTATCGAGCCTGCCAACCCATCAACCCACACACCCAGCACCGACCCCAAAGCCCCTGTGCTTGAAATTATCGGCGAGATCGTCTGCCTTACCGCTGGACTCACTCTCGGCTGGATCGCTTATGTCGTCTTTTAGGAGGATTTTCAATGGAAACCCGGAAACCGAAATGTTGTGTCCGAGACTGCGATTCCCGCGACACACACGAACACCGAGGCAAAGGAACGGATAACCTCGGTAGATCGATAACCTTCATTGTCCGACTCTGCGATCCGTGCAAGGACGCGCTCCTGTCAAAGAAGGTTAACTATACTTTCTATCGAGCCGGCAGCCTCGTGTTCGTGCACGAACTCTATCCCTAATCCATGAGGACGGGGGTAGGTAACTACCCCCTATAATTTACCATGATGCAAACACTGTGGATCCACCCAAACGACATCGCCGACGTGTGGACGGTGAACAACCGCAAAGAGAACCCCGGACACATTGAGAGCCTTGCGGAATCTATGCGGCACAACGGTTACCTACCCGAATATCCGATTATCGCTTTTGAGGCAGCGAACATCCCCATCGAGACGGATAAGCCGTATCTCGTGGCATGCGGACACCACCGCAGAAAAGCCGCGATCGCAGCAGAGATAGACCTCATTTTCGCCGAAGTCCACGACGGCACCGAGGAGGAATGGATCGAAATGATGTCGCTGGATAACTTCCAGTTTGACGTCGTCTCGAACCCCGGCATCGGACTCGCATTCACCGAGCAAGAACGACGCGCTGCGTGTTTCCAACTCCTCCTGCTCCCGAAATATCTGCGGAAAACCAATGTTTCCCTCGCGGACTCATGGAAAGTCGGTGAGGGCACCGTCCGCCGCTGGCGTAAGCAGGTGGAATCGTTAATTGGCGAAGGGTCCGCGAAGTTGGAAACAGAATGGAACGTCTCATCGGAACGGATTGAAACGCTAAGGGCGGTTATCGCTGACCCCTATCGCGAAAACGAGGAAGGCGATACCGTTGCCGTCCGTCAGAAACCGAAGGAGCCCACCCGCGAAGAACGCGCCGAATTCTGGTTCACTATCCGGAAAAGTGGGCTGTTCGACGAGCGATCCGACGGTAGCCGGTTCCTCGATCGGAACGGGTTCCAGCTGGAAGCCTTTATGGCTTATATCTGTGAGCGGTTCAACGTCAAAGCGGACGGTATCCCGCACCAGTTATCGATGACGCAACTCAAGAAAATCCATAACTATATACTCACAGACGACCCAGAGGTGATCGCACGGTGCCAAGCGATCCAGCGCGAAACGGACGCACTCAGTGTTGCCCGCAGCGTCTGCTACGACTGGCACGCTAGAGTCGTCCGCGCCTTTGATGAGAATTTGAGCCCTACGCCCGGCAATACCCATACACCCGTTCATATCTCAGCGTTGAAAGCCTTCCAAAAACGTGTCAAGAAACAAGTCGGTTTCGACTTCGATGCGCGCCACGAGGCGAACACGCTTGAACAACTCACTGAGGTTCAGGAGATGTTTGAACACATCTACTCGGATATACAGAACGGAGCAGACTGGGTGCTGATGTTCAAAGCGGAGTTTTCGGATAAAGCCCGACAGGGCCGCAAGACACTGGAACAGGCATGGGCAGAGGCACGTAAGGAGATGTTCACCACCCTTGATGCATACCCGCGCGATGTGAGCGAACACACGTTCCTCACTCGGTTTGACGATCGTTTCGGACACCCGACAGGCAGGACGAAAGAGTTTACCGAACCCACGCCCGCTATCACCGATGAGACCCTGACGGCAGACATCCGGCATTTCAAAGCTGCTACCGCAGACATTCAGGCAGATACCGAGTGGATGCAAGCGATGCCGGAGCCGATACCGCTCATCGCTGCGCTCACGGAAGCGCGTATCACAGAACTCCATATCAAGGTGGAAGGTGGTGGTGAAAACACCCGGATCGCTGAATTTGATAGGGATACCGCTGCGGCGTGGATACCTGCCGAACTCCAGGAGAAACTCATCAAACTCGCTGATCGGTTTATCTACTCGGATTAACAACCAAAAGGGAAACCTGAAAACGCACTCAGGTTTCCCTCTATAAAAGGAGATGGGAGGCTAAGACCGTCCCTATAATTCTAATGAAGATTCATGAAGCGATTGAACATCTTACCGGAAACCCTCGTAAGTCCAAGAAAACACTGGAAGCCACACGGATTCTATCAGATTTCGCTGTCTGGTGTGAGGATCAAGGGCATTTTGATGATTACGAGGAACACTATCCAAACCACGATTGTCGACACGCTGCGGAGCAGAGGTTTCCCCAAAAGTTAACGGATGGTATCTATCTTTTGCGAGATGAAACAGGATACGAGAAAACCGTTGAAGCATCGTTTGATGCTCACGGGAAACTCGTCCGACTGGTGGATAAAGATGGAAACAATTGGATAGGCTGGACAAACGACGTGATCTGGACAGAACCGAGAGAATCTCATCAAAGGTGAGGTTTCAAACCTCGCCTCACCCACACGAAAGGACACATCAACATGACAGCAGAAGAACGCAATCAACGCCTTTCCGAAACATTTGACGCTATGGAAGCCGGAGAAGCGACGATAGACGACTGGTGGGACACTGTTTTCCCGACTTTGGAGTGGTGTGAGTATGAGTTGAAACAACTGGGTTTTCATGGCAATTATGACGAATTGTATGAAATCGTGGAGTCCGCGAACGTTGATAGCGACTTCCCAGTAATACCCAACGAGGTCTCCCTTGTTTACCGTACCATAACACCCGAGACAAATATATTAGAACATGACGAAAGAGCAACCGTTATCACAGCCTTGCGGTATCGCAATCACTATATGACGGTTTCCGATAATCAATAATGGAGACGGGAGCAGGAAACCCCTGCTCCCGAAATATCATGAGAATCAGAAACTTAACCGACACCGGTATCATCTTGGCACTGGGCACTGAACGCCTATACCTCGAACCCACAGAGAAGCCTGCGATCGTGCGATGGACGCAAAATCGGATTGGGATGCGACACATTGAATTCGGAGCGTCCTACCAATGTTTGCAAGTCCCTATCCTCGAGGATATTGCACACGTCGAGGGGATCCCCGATCCAGAGCCATACACCCTTTTCCTTGTAGATCACCACGTTTTCAGTAACTGCGATCGCCCAGACGTTTTCACCTACAATGATGAGAAAGACGATGGCAACGGGAACGTGATTATTGCGTATTTGGTTGGGAAACTACCGGACACAGAGCGTTAGCATCTGTAACAAAAAGGGCGGGTGTTAGATTTCCCGCCCTTCTTTATGCGATTTTGATTCAGAGTCTAAAGACGATTTCTCGCCGATGTGTAGAACGGTCTCAACTCGTCTCTAACGAAAATCACGCTCATCTGTCTCCCCGAAAAACAATTCTTCACTTTCAGCCGCCATTTGAGCAGCAATTCGATCCTGTAAGATTCGTGGGTCGAAATTCTTCCGGACTTCTTCATCAATTCGGTTAAGTAAAAAAGGGATTTCGTGGCCTGGGGTGTTCATTTGACAATCTGCTGCCATGATTCGCAACATATCTTCTAAATGCTTTCTATGGACTTCAAAACCAAATGCCTTCTTACGCGGCTTAAAAACACCTCTGAGTATATCACGCGTGATTCTATTTTTAAACTTGTGCGCTGTACTGCCTTGATTTAAGTGTTCTTGTAAAGTCCCAACCACATAAATTTCACCTGGATTCAGGGCACGGGCAAATTTGGTCAATACAGGATTCCCTATATTTTTGATGACCCCTATAGCTTGGTATTTTTCACTCTTAAACAACTTACTATACAACTCAATTCCGTCTTGTGTTGCTATAAGGGATTTGTCAACCAAAGGACCATCCAAGAATAAATACGGCTCTTTAACCTCGAGACAGTGTGCAACCTCACAATATCGTAAGTATGCTGTCGGATATATGCCGAAAAGACCTCGTTTCTCACGTTCAATGAAATCATCCGCATCCGTCGCGTGAGAAAGAAGAACCTTGCTTGACCAATAGTGTAGAGAGTCTTGCATCGGTCGACAATGTGAGAGACTCCCAATGCCAACACAGATCGCTTGTCCTGTTGAATACTTCTGCATGGGCAGTGCGAAAGTTCCGTCTATCGCAGCGACTTCGCCCTTCTCTAATTCTTTCGCCGTATTGAATTCACCAAACTCAACCTTACGCAGGGAACCGCTTTCCATCGTTTCACGTGCCTCTTGTATCGTTCTCTGGGCTTGGGGACTCTTGAGCATCTCTACAACATCATCCGCAATCCCCCCAAAATCAACAGCAAAGTCATCTTTCGAGACACGTTTTGATCCACAGAGAAGTTCGTGAAACATTTCAACCTGTCGCTCACGTTTTGATGGCCTGAAGTGCTGAAGGATGCGTCTAATCATTTGAAACTCTTCATCTCTTATTAATTGTTATCCTGTCCTGTGTTATCGCTACGCATCAGCTCAAATGGGGAGGGTGCCATCTGTACAGGAACAACAAGATGTGATTCGAACATCTTAACGAGCGCATGACCTGTACCGAGTTCTAATGCTCGCACCGAAAAATCTTTTCCCATTGTCTGTGTCGCGTAATCTGCTTCATTTCTGCTGTTCTGACGCATCACGATGTTCGTATTGAGATTATTCATCACAAGTTGAGGGATTTGCGAAGCGTTTTGGAGGCTCAGAACGACTGAATGATCAAAAGTTCGCCCTTCACGCATAATACGGTTGAACAAACTGGCAAGTGTATCGCTGTGACGTGATTCGTTATCAAAAATGCGGTGCGCTTCATCTACCATTTGAACGATACCGACTCCTTTTCTGCTACTACGTTTCCTTTGGCAATCCTGCAGGACATAAGACAAGAGCAGGGCATAAGATGAATCATCCATCTGCGAATAATCAATGACCAAAATCCGCCCCCTATTCACCTGAAAATCAAATTTGACAACCTTCTTTCCACCATCGGTTGTCTTCTTGCCAACAGCATCAAGCCACGACATGTCTGCTTTGCGGGATTTGACTTTTCGCAGTATCGTCTGCCCTGTTGTGGGATAAATCCGATCTGTTGGATCTGCTGTATTTGAATCCATGCGATCTCGGACAGCTTGCAAGATGTCATCAAGGGAATATGGATTCTCATTAATGGAATCCGCAGCACTTACAAATCCTTCAAATTGGAGTTGCTCGCTCGTTTGCGGAAAGAAGAAGCCGGCTAATATAGATGGTGATAAGTCTGATGCCCGGCACCCAGCAACGATATCTACATGGTTTAAATCACATTTTCCGTGAAATCCAACCCGAAGAATTAGGTCATCAGCGGAATGTGGGGTCAACCCATATTTGTGAAAACGTTCCCACACTGTTTCTACATTTGCGTCACTATTTTTAGAAGCGATTAAACCATAGTCAGGCTTTGCGTCGTGAACCAAAACGCATTTATCAAATTTCATTGCTTGCTCGATCATATTCGCAGCGACATTTGATTTTCCTGAACCTGTTCCCCCCGCAATCATCACGTGGTGGTTAAGCGTTGGGGCATCTATACACAGCGGCACCTGATCTGCATTAAGAAGTTCACCGATGACGTTAGAATTCCCATCTTTGTGTTCTGCTTGCTGTGGTATCCCTATAACCCGATTTATCGTTTCTGTATCCAACTTCGCTACGGTGGCACCCGGCAAAGGGCGTATCCGTGGGGTCAGCATCTGATGTGCGTCGGATTCCCCTAATATCAGTATGTCAAATACCTGTACAGACTCTACAGATTGTACATCCGGATTCGACCGCATCAGTTCGAGTCCGTGCAGAATCGTTGGATCGAGGGGATTACCTACCGTTGAGATGTTTCGGTTGGGTTGAATAACCTGTCCAATCCAAGATTTATGAGCTTGCTTTATACGAACATAATCAAATAAAGCAAACCCTTCCTCTATTCCTGCTATTGCCTGAATATGCTTTAAGTCACTATTTGGACTGTCATGTAGTACGATCATCTTTTATTTTATTTGTCGCATGCGGACACCCAATCCAAGCATCTTTGAACGCTGCATCGGCTGCCTCGCTACCGATCGGGCTTCATAAGTGCGATTAGAGTTAATCTGTTTTGAACGTTCATTGTTAGTTACCATCCGTAAAAAAATTAAGTAACAAAGCAAGCACAATCAAAATTGTCAGTCCTGCTGGAGCGAAGAGATGAAAGTGAAAATGCCTATTGTACCGAACAGCTGCCGGGCAAGGACCTTCCACAATGGTTTGCGGCTCAATATCAGGGTATGGCTTTTTAAATAAGTACCTTTCACTAATTTTATAACTTCCATCATTACCCAAATTGAGGTAAACTTCCTGGCAACCGCTATAACATTGACTTAATTTTTTAGACACATCATAACAGATAACTTGCGCTTTTGTGAGATAGAAATCCCGCCTTCTAACATCATAATCCGATGCTCTGTAAAACATTGTAAGCCATCGAAAATAAGTAAAAAGCATTCCAGATAGAAGGGCACTTACACCCCATACAAACAACTCTGATTCAATAAAGTCATCCTTCCAATTATTCATAATTAATCCAGAAATAACAACAAGTAGCGTCATATATGATATGAAAATCCTAAATAGAACCTGCCTTCTTTCTCCGTGCCTATTTGCTCCATACTCAGCAAGTCTCATCATATTTTCAAAATTATTAACGATATTGGTACTATCTTTTGTACTCATGTTGTCCTAAAATCCTCATATATGCGGATCTCGTCGTTGTCTAAGTGACAGAAACGGAGTGGGATCCGTACCAGAATTGATGAACTTACTCCAACAACGCTTGATACCGTTGCGCCTGCGCTTTACTACCCTCAATAATTTTGTATGACATATCACTCGCATTTGCTCTCTGCTCTGTCGCTGCTGCCTTCGCCAGTACGACATCGTCATCAATCTTATTATCGCCTTTCACCTCTACAATCACCCACGAGTCGTCGTCCTTTTGCATCAGGAAGTCGGGGTAATACCGTCTGACAGCATAGGAATCCGGATCGATGTATTGGATGTAGAAGTCGGATTGTCCATGCGTCAACATTCCTGTGAAATACACCTTTTTCACTTTCCCTTCCCGCAACAGAGACCAGAACAAATCGCGTTCGGGCTGGGAGTCGAAAGCATAGGTGTCTAAGTGGAAACTCTTGTCTTCGTAATTGCGCCATTCCGTATCCGTCTCTTCAGCCACCAAGTCCGGATTCGCTCGAACTTTATAATATCCATCCTCCGGTTCTTTGACTAGTTCAATCTCCTCAGGCTCGTGGTGTTCAAATTCCTTCAGATCATACAGCACATTGAAAAGACGTGGAATAATCTCGTCATAGAGCAGTTCATTGAACGCATTGACATGCTCAAGAATTTCCGCAATCCCCTCCTGTGTGTTCATGAGGATGTCCTCAATTTCCAGAGGCGAGCGATTCAGATAGCGGGCGATCTCCGCACACAGCGTCAACTGACTAAATTCGCGTTTTTCCCTGTACTCGGTTACGTCTTCCGTTAGCACGGATTGTGAGGAGGAGAGCCCTTCGCGTCTCTCGTATTCGATACGATATTTCTCTGTGTCTACCTGATCGAGTTCCAAACAGAGCCCGCTCTGTGGTTGTTTCTGTACAAGTTGATGCATTCTTCGGATACGCTGGAGCACTACTTTCACCGGAGGCTGATTGACGCGCACCTGATAATCGCGTTTTTCTGCACCGACATTGCGAATCTCATCAAGACTCACGCGGAAGTTCTGCTGCAGCTCGTCATCAAGAATCTGTGTATTTTCGTCTGAGAGGTAGATGTTCCCTGTCTGTTGTCCCGCGCCAATCTGACGCAAGCATCGCATACTCGCTTGTAAGACAAAGATTTTCGATTTCGGCTTCCGGTAAAGCCCGACGCCGAACAACGATCGACAGTTCCACCCCTCCTTCCCCTTATTGACCAATAGGATAAACTGTTTCTCGGATGCAGGCGTATCAAGATTGATGAACTCTCGCAATTCATCATTCGTCGTTAGTTTCGGATCGCCGACATTGACCAGAACACGAGAAGTCGGTACACCGAGATTGTTTAATACAGATTCAACAACAGGGCGGAGTTCGTTTTGTAATTCGTTGATAGTCGATGCAAAGAGAGCGAGTTTCGGCAGCATCCCCTCGTGCCGCTGCTCCCGATGGTTTTCCCAAAAATGTTCAATCACAATCTTGACGAACTCTGCGCTTCGCGGGTTGGTGTAGCTATGGAGCATCACTTTCTTGAGGAACCCTTTATCAATCGCTTCTTTCAGTCCGTAGCCGTAGACCACTTCCGGGAGCACCTGCCGTCCAACATAAGGTGTCCCTGTAAAATTATAGCAGGCACATACGCGTGTCCCTGCTTTCTCCAAACTCGCCGCGAGTTCATCAATCGTGAGTCGAAGGCTGGTGGTCGATGTCTGAGCCCCCATATCTCCTGCCAGTTTACTGCCGAATGCGTGATGCGCCTCATCAACAAAGATACCAAGTTGCTCAAGCCGTGTCAGTTTCTGGAAACGCTGATTGGTGGTCAGAGCGTTCTCATCTTCAGGCGTATCAAAGTCATAAAGGTCGGAAGTTTTATCGTAGACACTTCCCGGTTTATAAGTCGGCTTCCCACTCTTAAAAAGGCGGTCGCTCGCGCTTTGCTCTGTGTGCTGCTTTTTGAGAATAATCTTTTGCGTGTTGGAGATGATGACATTAAACCGCGAACGATCCATCGTTGAGAGCGCGGTGCCTGCTTCTTCAAGGAAGTGAAACTGGATATGGGTTGACAAGAAGTTGACATACTCAGCAGGCACGACAAGCCCCATATCAAAGGTCTGAATCTCTTTAAGCGACTGCAAAACAGTTTTATCCGGTGCAAACACCAGGGCATTGTGGCAGTACTTTAGATCCTTCGGGAACTTGTTGGCGAGCAGAAACTCGTAGAAGATACAGGTCGCCATCAGGATAGTTTTACCGGTTCCCATCGGGAGTGCAAAGATATAATTCGGATAGGCGCGCTCGTATTTTTGGATATACTCAAATACAGACTCATACTTTTCCGCATCAAGATCGCCAAATAATCCAAGCTGCTCCAAGCCAAGCGTCGACCGTGCTTCAAAACCTGATTGCTTTGCGTGCCAGTCTGCGAATATCTCATGAACGTGCCGATTGTCCAAGTACTCCTTGAGGAAAACATACATCTCTAACGCCTCAAACTGCGGTTCCCGCAGAAACGCCCCTGACTTTGGATCGTTGAAATCGAGAAATTTCTTGGAGAGATCCCGGAAGCGATTGCGAATGCGCCCCCGATTCTCAGTATAAAAGATGCGCAGGTACGTAAAGAACGCGAAATCAATGTCAAACTGTGTTCGTCTGTTTCGTGCCATATTCGTTTCTCCTATTCCACTGTCACTTCCAAAGATTCTGACAATAGATCCGTGATTTTCACCCGAATCGTGCCAGCGTCCGCTGGGATTGGGTAAGTGCCTTCGACTAATTTATCGCCTTCCAGTAGATTGATCACCGATGGGTTCATCACGGCACCGTCGTAGTTGAAGTCAACCTTCACAGATTCTACCAATTCTTTCCAATTCTCAACGTTCTCTTTCATCAGGCTCAACTTCTGGAGCAGGTTCATTGGGAAGAATTTTTCTATGATCAGGTGTCCGTTGCTACGGACGATCTTCGCTTCGGATTCTCGCTTGAACTCTAATTCGGATTTGTCGCGCAGGATATCCATCACTTCTATGTCAAGCTTGAAAGAGACTTCACTTTGCAAGGCAGCGGCGAGGTCAGGTTCGTGTCCCATACAGACCAGCAACAATTTTTCAACTGGAGCCGTTGGACGTTGCTCCTCACGCGACTGAAACACCTGATAGTCGAAACCCTTTACTAACTCGTCGAGATCCGCACGGGTCGCAATGCGATTGATAGGCATAATCTTCACCATACGTCCATCCTTCTCGCCATCATAAATCCCACCGGTGGGCAGTTGCTGAATTTCCAACGCTTCAATGAGCAGGGCTTGGGCTTCAACAGGATTGCGAAACACGTCGTAGTGGTTGACGTTATAGACTTCAAAGCCAGTGTAGGAGGTTTCTGTGTCCTCCGCTTGGCTGCCATTGCCTTGAATCTCCACTGCGAGATTAGTGAGACGTTTAGTAGTGGTTTCTACCGCTCCAAGGTTGATGTCCGCCCCGATGAAACGACGACCGAGTTTCATAGCAACTGCTTGTGTGGTGCCGCTGCCCATGAAACAGTCGAAGACAAGATCACCCGGATTAGATGACGCTCTGATGATACGCTCTATAAGGGCTTCCGGCTTTTGGGTGGGGTAGTTGAGTCGTTGTGGGGACCAAGTTTGTAGCGAGTTTATATCAGTCCACCAATCGGGCATACTTGCCCCGCGTTCCAAGTCACGCTCTCTTCCATCTATACTAACGCCTCCGCGACTCTGCACTAAATTTTGGCTCGCCTCAGAGTAAGGGACATATTGCTTGTTATATGTATTACTTTTACCTTTGGCATAAAAAAGTAGAATATCATGTTTACGCGCAAAAGAATTGCTCGGAGCACCTCCGCCTCGATAGCACCAAACGACCTCATTTCTAAAGTTTTCATTTCCAAAAATCTCGTCCATCAAAACTTTGATATAGTGTCCAGCAGTTGGATCGCAGTGGAGGTAGAGCGATCCACTATCCGCTAATAACTCTCGTAGCAAGATCAATCTTTCATACATGAATTGCAGATATTCGTCATTCGTCCAGATGTCCGTGTACTGTTTCTCTTCAAAAGCAGTCCGATCGTTTTCTACCTCTTTTCCCTTGAGTTCTATCTGCTTCTTGTAGTCCGCCTTCGAGTCAAACGGCGGGTCGATGTAAATCAGGTTAATCTTCCCGCGGTAGGTCTTGAGCAGATGGCTCATCACCTGCAAGTTGTCGCCCCAATAGATTTTGTTTATCCAACCGTCTACTTCCTCGCCATAAGTCTCTTTCAACTGGGCTGGATAGTATTGTGTGGACCGGAACGGACGCTTGCCCTTCCAGTTGAGCATCGGATAGCCCTGAATCGGCTCAAATTGATAGATTTCATCGGTTTGTGTGGTTTCCAAAAGATACCTCCATATTCTCCACAAACCGATTGCCTATCTTGCTCTGAAGGGTTATTCCACTGTCACCTCCAAAGATTCCGACAACAGATCTGTGATTTTTACCCGAATTGTACCTGTGTCTTCGGGGATCGGGTATGTCCCTTTGACGAATTCATCATCTTCAGGTAAATCTGTTAGCGATGGGCTTAATACCGCCCCATCGTAGTTAAAGTCAACCTTTACGGATTCTACCAGTTCACGCCACTCCTCAACATTCTCTTTCATCAAACTCAACTTCTGGAGCAGGTTCATCGGATAGAACCGTTCTATGATCAGGTGTCCGTTGCTACGGACGATCTTCGCTTCGGATTCTCGCTTGAACTCTAATTCGGATTTGTCGCGCAGGATATCCATCACTTCTATGTCAAGCTTGAAAGAGACTTCACTTTGCAAGGCAGCGGCAAGGTCAGGTTCATGCCCCATACAGACGAGCAACAGTTTTTCGACCGGAGCCGTTGGGCGTTGTTCCTCACGCGACTGAAACGCCCGATAGTCGAAACCCTTTACTAACTCATCGAGATCCGCACGGGTCGCGATGCGATCAATCGGCATGATCTTCACCATGCGCCCGTCCTTTTCGCCATCGTAAATGCCACCCGTGGATAGCGGTTGAATCTCTAAGGCTTCGATGAGCAGGGCTTTCGCCTCAACTGGGTTGCGGAACACGTCGTAGTGATTGACGTTGTAGACCTCAAAGCCGGTGTAACACAAAGGGGCTGTACCCCCCCCCCACTTTACTCTTGATAAGTGTTTCGGCGTTTTCTTGAATTTCCGTTGCGAGATGGGTGAGGCGTTTTGTGGTGGTTTCCACTGCTCCGAGGTTGATGTCTGCTCCGATGAAAAGACGACCCAATTTCATGGCGACGGCTTGCGTAGTTCCACTGCCCATGAAACAGTCGAAGACGAGATCGCCAGGGTTAGATGACGCTTTGATAATGCGTTCAAGTAGTGCCTCGGGTTTTTGGGTGGGGTAATCAGTACGCTCTTTTGCTTGAGAGTTGATAATTGATATTTCAAATACGTCATCAGGCAATTTACCGAGGGGATTTACTTTGACTACCCTCCCAAAGGAGAGAGTGCCTTCTTCTGCCTGTCTAAGAGTGCCTTCCGAATATGGCATCCGCACAGCATCTACGTTAAAAGTATAATCTGGCGTTTTGACGTAAAATAGAAGATTATCGTGCTTTCGACGAAAGTTGTGTGTTGTCCCTCCGGATGGGTCTTTATACCACCAGATAATCTCATTGTTAAATTTTGCGGCTCCAAATATCTCATCAAGCATACACCGGAGGTAATGTGATTTATGCCAGTCACAATGAACGTAGATAGAGCCATTATCCGCTAACAATTCTCGCATCAAGATTAACCGCTCATACATGAACTGCAGATATTCATCATTTGTCCAGATGTCTGTGTACTGTTTCTCCTCAAAAGCAGTCCGATCATTCTCTACCTTTTTACCCTTCAGTTCTATTTTCTTCTTGTAGTCGGCTTTCGAGTCGAACGGGGGATCAATGTAAATCAGGTTAATCTTCCCGCGATACGTCTTGAGCAGATGGCTCATCACCTGTAAGTTATCGCCCCAATAGATTTTGTTTGTCCAGTCATCTACTTCCTCGCCGTATGTTTCTTTCAGTTGGGCGGGATAGTATTGCGTAGACCGGAACGGACGTTTGCCTTTCCAGTCGAGCATGGGGTAGCCTTGAATCGGCTCAAATTGATATGTTCCGACCGAGTCAACGGGGTCAGAAATATTATTCAATTGGGTTTGTTCTGCCAAAAGATACCTCCTTGTTTTAGATAAACCATCTGCCAGTCGTTCAGTTTAACTACTTCGCGTCACAATATGCTTTCATATCACAGTTTCTACACAGCCGCTCAGGGCGGGCAGCGATTTCAAAATCTTTGTTTTCGATACGCGCCACAATGCCATCAAACGTTCCCATCGTTTGCGCAATCGAACGCGCATCCTTGTCAAAACTGATGTATGGATTGCCGTCGTCCTCGCCTGTGTAATAAAGGTGCATCTTACTAATCTTCTGCCCTGTCCGCCCTTCGATGATATGCGCATACACCTCCAGTTGACGGCGGTAACGATTCACCCTCTCCAGATCACTCACGAGGTCAGGTTTCTTCTCCGACTTGAAATCGACAATCTCCACCGTGTCATCTTCACCCCGAATCATATCCACATGCCCCTTGAGGAGATACCCTTCCTTGACAAGCGACACTGCGACCTCCGTCTCGCGCAGACGATCCCAAGTGTCTCGCTCGCGGCTGGCGTATTTCAGGACATGCTCCAACGCTGCTTTTTGCCCGCCGGCACTTAAGTAGAGACGTTCCTGCTGTGAGAGGTGCGTATAGTTGGAATTGAACCAATCCGAGATCCGATCCTCTGTGACAATCTGTTCCTCGCCGCGTAAGACCGCTTTATGGATGTCCTCAATCGTCTGATGTACCAACGTCCCAAAGAGAATCGGATTCCGACGGATCGGGGCGAAACCAAGATCGCGGTAGAACTTATACTGCCTCGCACACTCCTCAAAAACAGTGATGTGTGACGTGAAGGAATACTCGTTCTTCAGATCCACGTCCTTGATCGTTTCAAGGGTGAGACGTTCAGGTTCAAACGACGCATCCCGCCAAGAACAGACCGGATCATATACCGGCTTAAAATATCGTGACGGAACACGCCGCCCCGTCGCCTTCTCCTGACACGTGAGGAGCAGCAGATTCTGTGCCCTGGAAAACGCCGTATAATAGAGTCGCCAGAAGTCGTAGTATTTGGTCTGCTCCAGCGGTTCAAACGGATCTTTGCTGTAGTAATTCTCCTGAAGCAACTTATCAAGATCAGCGTACTCTTTGCGAGGCACCCTGTACATAGAATCCACAATCACGACCGGGAACTCTAAGCCCTTTGATTGGTGAATCGTCATGAAGGACACACACCCGCTCGGGGCGTATTCGGACGCATCCTCATATTCAAAGATTCCGCCATCCTTAAGGAAACGAAGAAACCGATTGAACAGATCCCGGAGATTCTTCTCGAGATAGCTCGGTATCAAGATATCGATATGATGAAGATACTCAAACTTATTAAGCAGCTGCGAGAATATTGCCAAGTTTCGCGCCGGACGTCCATCAATTACATCCCCCTGTGTTGCCACTCCCAAGTGTTGACTAAACAGCGGGAACTGCAACAACTCATAAAACAGTCCTGAGAAGGCATAGTCTGTCCCCTTTGTCAGCGCGAGATGCTCCTTTGCCCGGCTCTTGCACCACATCAGCATCGCCTTATTTTCAGGTTTGCGGAGTTCGTCTGTAAACTCCCGAAAACAACTTTTATCGTAATAGTCCCAAATATCAAGCGTAACACCTTCTCTCCACTCCCGTGCTTTTTCAAACTGCGGAAAAAGGAAGATCAACGCACCGATCATTAGGCGGATTTCTGGGCGATCGAAGAATTGATTGGAACGGGGCGAGTAGACCGGGATACCGCCTACTTCCAATGCTTTCGCCAGCGCAACAGCCCTATCGTTCTTCACCGAATAAAAGAGGAGCGCGACCTGATTCCAATCCGTCAACACTCCGCTGTCCCTAAGACGGTTCAGAAAGGCAAGTACCTCCTCATGCCAATTCTCAGCTTCGGGATCCCCTGAAACTTTCAGCACGGTGGGCATCTTTGTAAAATCTGTTCCAGCGTTTGGAACGATAGACTTCCCATAACGGAAGGTCTTGCCATCCGCTTCCCAATCTAACTCCTCCATCCACTGATTGTAGAATTCGATGATGTCCGGGTGAGATCGGTAATTCGTAGTGAGTCTGACCTGCTGACAGACGGCACCTGAAAAATTGTTCTGTGGAAACTCTAAGATATTCCGTATCGTCGCACCCCGAAACCGGTAAAGTCCCTGATCGTCGTCACCAACGACACACAAATTGAAGTCGGGTTCTGCGAGTTTGAACAAGATCCGTTCTTGGATGGTATTGGTGTCCTGATATTCATCGACCATCAAATACTGAATCTTATCGCGAATTTCATCAAGTATCTCCGGGCGTTCGTCCAGCAGACGCAACGCTTCAATCTGAATCGTAGAGAAATCCAGACAATTCTCCTCCTCAAGATGCTTCTGATACTGTTGATAACAGTGCCCTAATGCCTGAACTTCAGGTTCGGGGGCGTTCAGCAGAACTTCCGGATCCAGTGCTTCCTCGCTCCCCTTGTTCACCCACGTCATGAGGTTCTTTGCTCCCCACCATCCTCGACCTTTTATGATGTGCTCGCTCCCCTCAATCTCTTGATAGTCAGAGAGCCGTTGATAGAGAAAATACTGCTGATCGAACCGGTCCAATATCGTGAAGCTTCGCTTCAAACGGGTAAATTCACGGTGCTCCTCAAGGAAGCGGAGGCAGATTGAATGGAACGTGCCGATATACATCTCGTTGAGGTTAACATCAATGTTGTCCTCAGCCAATCTTGATGAGACCCGGGTGATGAGTTCGGCGGCGGCTTTCTCTGTGAAGGTTGAGACAAAAAGTCGTTCCGGCGGAATGTCGTGTTCGGAAATCAAATGATAAATCCGCTCAACGAGTGTAAAGGTTTTACCAGATCCAGGACCCGCAATAATGAGCAGTGGACCTTCTGTTATCTGGATAGCTTCTTGTTGTTGAGGGTTGGGGCCTGATGTGGGTGTTTGTTTTACTACTGATGCTCCGGAAGCCTCCTTGATAGGAGCCCTTTGTTGTTGAGCAGCGGGTTCTGATATTGCTGATGCTCCGGAAGCCTCTTGTTGTTGAAGGGTGGGTTCTGGTGTAGGTGTTTGTTTTACTGCTGATGCTCCGGAAGCCTCCTTGATAGGAGCCCATGGCAGTACCACTCGGGTCGCGTCAACTTGTGGACAGCGCGGTCCCACAAGCGGTTCTAATTCCTTGCAGAGATAAGACCATATCCCAATTAAACCATCTAAAGAAGACGATTTTACCGCTGCCCACGTGATGTATAAAGGGTGCTCAGCGTACTTTTCAACTTCAGGGTCCTTACGCATCATCCCTAAATGATCGTTGACCGCTTTTATACCAACCCTGACGGTTTGAGGCGCGTGAGACTCATCAAAATACCATAAGATGTAAACACCATCGCACCGCATACTCGGTAGAGTTCGAGGCAACTCATCCAGTAAATACCAGTTGCCATCAGAGTTTTGTATCCAATTGACATCCACTATTCTTTGTGCACGTTCTGACGAATACCTTGTGTTTCTACCGAAGGCTCGGTCATCTGCCCATGAAGGTGTTTTCTTCATAACGCTCCTTATGCCAGATTGTCTCCTGTCGCGTCAATCTGTTTCAAATTCAAACATATCTATAATCATTGAAGGTTTCCCTTGACAACCGGCATTCAACCCGTATCACGGGGTTGGATAGGACTCGACGCGGAGGCGCGCCGAGGTGATACTCCTATCCGCCAAGTTATAGAGAGTCTATCAGAAAAATAAATGAATTACAAATGCATTCCTTACCGCGGCGGATTACACCGACTACACGGTCCATACTTCTGCTTCGCCGTCGCTAACGAGATCTCAATCTTACTCCGCCGTAATGCGCTACAACCCCCCGTATGGTATTTCTTTCCACTCCGCGTGACATAAACTGTCTCGTCCTCCGACGGCTCTGGTTCCGTAGGTTCAGGCACCGGCACCGACACGGTAGCACCCACACTTACACCGCTGCCATCGTCATCGGCACTTATACTGAAAACAGCCCACACTGGACGATGATCACTCACAGCAAGATTGGCGGCTTTGTCGTCGTTCGCAAAGTCCGTCTCATCAAACTTGTCAATTCCCGACTTATTGAGGTATTCATTGAGATAGTTCGTCTGGAAAAAGATGTTATCGTAAAGGCTGGAATCCCTGATGTGCGATTTCTGAGGGAACTGGAACAGACGGGTCATTGAGGGGATTGACATAATTCGGTTGTAAGCGTCCGCATCCGTCGGGTTCCGGTTGAAGTCACCCACGAGGAGTACGTCATCTTCAACTCCATTGGCTGCCTGAACATACCCATACACATCCCCCAACGCCTTGACTTCCGCTTTCCGGGCACCTACACTTTTTCCCCAAACAACATGCACAACAATCACCGAAAAATCGAACTTACCCGCACGGAAGGTTGCCCAGTACGGATCGCGGACGAAGTCGTCTTTCCCGTCTGCTGCGTCCGGATAGTGTTCCCCGCCCTTGACAACGCTCACTAAACCCTTGTAGTAGAGAAACGCGTAACGCTCTTTGTGCCGACTTCCTTCCCTCCCAACTGGATCGCTCATCAGATACCCATACTCTGCTCCCGACTCCGAGAGGATCCGCTGGACACGCTGCAGCACTTTTTCATCGCGCAACTCACTGATCGCGATGAAATCATAGTCGATGAGGGTTTGCGCTATCTCATGCAACTCGGCATCATTTCTGCTGCCATCGCTGAGAATTCTGATGTTCCAACCAGCTAACTTCAACTCAGGTCGTCTGGGACCCCTAACAATACTTTGATGCTGCGGCACGACCCGGACATTATCCACCTTAGCATCGCTGGATTCTTCAACTCTTGACGGTTTGACATTCGCAGGTGATTGAGAACTTCTTTTTTTGTGCTTGTGATATTCACCCGTCTTACGATTATAATGCCCACCGTTAGCATCTAACCCACCCGGGTGAGAATACCCAAAATTATAAGCGAAACCGGTGAAGATCAAGAAAAAGATAGTTAATATCCTGAAATTACCATTTTTATTCATCTGTTCCATCAAAAATCCTTGCTTTGCTAAGATTCGCGAGGCACTATAATATAGAGTGTTGGCATTGGCTTCCCAGTCTCCAGTTCTTTTATCCACTTACCACAGTGGAAGGGTGGCAGAAACGGAGTGGGGTCCGATTCATGGTAATGCCACCCAAACTGGTTTGAAGAGTGTATCAAAAAAACAAAAAAATTACAAATTCTACTATCTCACGGACATCACCGTATGAATTCTACCAATATTGGATTAACGTGGACGACCGCGAGGTCTCCACCGCATGAATTCTACCCAATAAGGAGGTAATAAAAAAATGTGTAAAAACAGTAAAAAAGGTCATTGGAAGTTCATCATTGAGATAACCGTTCGCCTCGTAAGTCTGTTTCTACCAGACATTCTCGATTTTTTGATGAAGTTGTTCCAATCCTTAAAATAGAACAAAGTGGGGTGGGAATGTCCATTTCCCGCCCCACGCTATTTTCTAATAATCCGAATCTATCCACGGATGTATTCTTTGCCTAAGTCCGTTATTTCCCAAGGGGCGTATGGGGAACTCTGTTTTACCAGTTTTCTTTTTTCTAACCCCCAAAGAATACCTGTAATGATTGGATTGGCAATTCCTGTTGACTTACCATCTGGTCTTTTGCTAATAACCTCAGTTCCAAGAAGTGATGCTATATCCTGCGCTTCTAATAATTCACCATCTTTCAATGTTTTTAGAACCTCTTGTTCCAAAGACGATATAGCATTGATAACTTTCTCATTCATAGTAAGATAAAAACCCTTCCTTGTTATGCTGGCAGATATTCGGCAATCTTCGCGTCAATCTGCTTCCATTTCCACGGAACCACTTCACCCGCGCCGCGGACTTCGCCGTGCATTCGTCCCTGCGGGCGAACCTGAAAAATCGGTTTTTCTAACTGATGAGCCTCTCCCACCTCTTTTTCAACACCTGTGGCGTTATGCGTATCCTGTCCCACGATAACGATATCCGAGAGGGCAATCTGCTTGCGCGCTTTCTCCAGCCAGCGTGCATCCGGATGATACGGCTCATTGAGTGAACAATCTGTTATCTCATATTGCGAGTACTGCACCGCCTGTGAGTAGAAATTGTAATGCAATTCATTATCTCTACCGAACTCAAAACTCAAAAACACACAAACCTTTTTCTTCATATCAGACCTCATCGTAGCTTTTGGTCCTGTTGTCATATGAATAAAACCACAGTGCCCTGTCCAGTGTCCGCATCTCTACCCTGTTTCGGTTTGCAATGTCCCGACAAAACGCAATATATTCCAGCCAGAGCCAGCACGGATAATCGTTTCTTCCCCAATGCCCCACAGACCGAAGCGCGGGCTTACTGAGGATAGGATACTTTCCTTGGTCATAGAGGTGTAGAATTGCAGAAGCAGTTGTTTGTCCGATGCCGCGTAACTCTGTCAAAGACAGCAATTTTGCCCAGTCGTCTGTGGCTGTGAATGCTTGTGTGGTGCTTACTTCTATGGAAGCCTCGGGGTTCTCTTTTGCGAGATTTACTGCATCCACCCCGTAGACCCTTAATACCCAATCAGCAACCCTATACAGTTCGTATTGGGTGAGGTAACCTCGCTTCTGAATCCCATCCCGAAATCCTATGACCTGCTCTTCTTCGTGACGGTAGTGCACCCCTTCGGATTCCTGGTATTCCGTGTAGCCGTTCGCTAAGTCATTGATGTCAGATTCGCAAAAACGTAGTTTCATTTCCATACTCTTTGAGACCTTCCTATAAAACGTGCTTGATGTACATCGTTATACCTTCATCATGACAAATAGACCCCACCGTGTGCTTCAGGGACCTTTCGCAAGCAGAAAGGAGTACCCAACCATCCGATTAAAAAACTAATGCTCAAAAGGTTTCCCTTGGCAACCCGGCATTCAACCCGTATCACGGGGTTGGATAGGACTCGACGCGGAGGCGCGCCGAGGTGATACTCCTATCCGCCAAGCTATTAAGAGGCTATCACAAAAAAATTACAAATTATCTCGTCCTCTACGCCCTTGCTTCCTTTCACTATCAAAAGCAGTCCCAATACGCTGACTGTCCAGGGATGCACCTCTCGTCTCGTCGGAACTTCCGCGCATAGAAACCCACGAACGCTCAATTCAGTGATTTGCGCGCGACAACTTGGTTATAAAGACTGCAGTTTTGAGGCGATTTCGTGCAAAATGTGAAAAAAAATGAAAAAAATTAGGGAATCTAAGGAAAAATTAGGAAATTTAAGGGATGGTGAAAAAATAAAGGTAGGTTGAGTTCAGGAATTTGGCAGTTTTCTGAAAATCCGTGAATCGTGTCCCCTGATAAGGGGATTTAGGGGGTTGGGGGATATGGGGGGTGGAGGGTTGAGCCACCCAGGTTTCCGCTGTTCAGTGTGTCCTCGGCGTCCGTTATGCAGCCGTCTAAAATGGCTAAGACCTGATCGACATCCTCGGAATCAAAAACGATGTCCTTCTGCGCTTGTGGCAGTTGATGTATCTGCTTGAAAAGTGCCTTTGTCAGCAACACACGGTAAACGCTCGCAGTTTTGATAGACGTGGCTTTGTGCTTACTCATCGGAACAACAAAGCCTTCCCTCTCAACGTGTCCGGCGACGTATTGGTGTATTTGATATGCAATCAGACCCGGATTCAGGCGTTGCTGCGTCTCAAAGTCTGGCATACATGATGCAGGTACGACCTCCGCGTATTCACACCGCAAAATCCGTTTGTTGATTTTCATCTGAGAATCCCGACCTCGCTCTCATGGTCATACACATCTTCCGGCACGCGCTTCCGCTCGTACGCCCAAACCTCGCTCTGGAACTCCCACGCCGGCGGGATCAGCCACCCGTGCCGCTGTTCTACTGCTATTGCAGGGTTGTCTGAAGGCAGTGGAAGCTCCGGATCCTCAAAGATGAATTCGATCCGTTTGAGATGCCACTGCTCTCGATCGGCATCGAATTCCTCATAGATCCGCTTGATGACCGTCCGGAACAGATCGTTTTCGTCGCGATACAGCGACCGGATTTCACTCACTACCATCTCAAACCTCGCCTCTTCCCATCCTGAAAATCGCTAAATCACAAAAATCACAGCTCAGATTAGAGATGATTAAGCATTTTTTGTCTGTTTTCCATCATTCTTGGTCTATTTTTATAAAAATAGGTTGCATAAATTACTTATTATACACTATACTTGTTTAGATAAAGCATAAACCGCACTGAGCCATCCAAAAAATGTATCAAAAAAAGTTGTGGTAATTTTTTTTCTTTTTTGCTAAACTGTTTTTTGGCATCCAATAAAGGGTGGGCCGGCGAGAGTAGTCTTCTCCCGACCCATGACACTGCCAAAGCTGGTTGTCAGTGCAGGTTTAATTATAGCACATATAGATTTATTTGTCTTTATATGCTTATCTTATAAACCGCTTGGTGACTTTACCTATTCTTTGCCAAAAGACTTGATTTTTTGGGGGAAATTGGGTACAATTACCAATGAGACTGTGGAGACGGATGCCGAGGTAGACCTCTCTACCTCCCGTCTCCGCTCAACTGGCAATTGAGTAGTCTCAACGTTCCCGCCTCTTTCTAAGAGGCAAACAGTCTCAATACCACGATTGTTTTTGATTCGTTGATGGCAGTGCATTCTTATACCTTGCTCGCTTACTACGCGGGCACGTCTTGTATGCTATACGCTGTACATCAGCACGAGTTAGATTTTTATCTATGAATATCGAATATACGTCATCGCTTGAGCGTGTTAGCGTTGCGACTAAAGGTAGACCTTTCTGCCTTCCGTCTCCTCCAACGTCACCGCTTGAGTGTGTTAGTGTCGCAACCGCACCATTGAACCCGGTGAATATTAAGCGACGAACTTACAAGTTTGTAATCGATCACCAGTCGTGTAAAAACGCGCTGCACATTGATAGCAAAAGAGTGAGTTAACATGCTCAAGTGGTGTCAAGTCAAGCCTCATTCACAAGATGAGGTTGGAAACATTAAATCCGTTATCTGTGTCATCACACCATCGCGTACATAAGCCAGCGTGACGCTCTGTGGAGGCTCTGTAAACAGCTTCACAATACGCAGTCAACCTTGCTAACAAGCATGGATAACATTGTCGAGGCTTACATTACCACCTTTTGGTGAGGACATTATGTCAAAAGTAGCCGTATTAGATACCCACAAACGCGTATTAGAACCGTGCCATCCGGCAGTTGCGAGGCGTTTGCTCCGCAATGGTCAGGCAGCGGTCTATAAGCGGTATCCATTCACCATTATCCTTAAGCGTGCAGTCACTGATGCAAAAACGACAGATTATACGCTTTCGATTGACCCGGGCAGTAAATGTACCGGCATAGCTATCACGGACTCCGATAACAACATCGTCGCCTGCTTTGAACTGCACCATCGCGGACAGGCAGTCAAAAAGAAACTCTCCGATCGTGCCGGGTATCGCCGTAGTAGACGTACCCGAAAGCTCCGCCACCGTCAATCTCGTTCGGCAAACCGAAGCCGTAAAGCCCCTGTGCTAACCGCTGACGGCTGGCAATACCAATCCTTTGGGCAAAGCAGCGAGGGTTGGATCGCACCCAGTCTGATGTCTCGCGTTTTCAACATTCACACATGGGTTAGCCGCCTCTCGAAAATCTATCCCATCACACACCTCACAGTCGAACACGTCAAATTCGACACTCAACTCATGGAGAAGCCCGAAATAAGCGGCGTTGAATACCAAGAAGGCACGCTTTTCGAGACAGAGGTTTGGGAATACCTTTTAGAGAAATTTGGGCGTAAGTGCTACTACTGCGGCGTAAAAAACGTGCCGCTTGAAAAAGAGCATATTCTTCCCAAATCGAAAGGCGGAACAAACCGGGTTAGCAACCTTACCGTCTCGTGTCGTGAGTGCAATATCGAAAAAGGCAACCGATACCCTGACGAAATTGAAGGTGAACTCGGTAAACGCGTCCAATCCGCGCTCCGTGCTGCGAAAAAACCGCTCAAAGATGCCCAAGCCGTCAACACAATCCGCTGGAAAATCGTTGAGACGCTCCAAGCCATAGGATTGTCAATCACTTATGGCACTGGAGGCAAAACGAAGTGGAACCGAAAGCAAGCAGGGCTTCCAAAGACGCACTACTACGATGCCGCATGTGTTGCATGCGTACCAAATATACCAGCTTCTCTTTCTGTCCTCGCTATCCACGCCGTTGGCTATGGACATCGTGGCGATCTCGGTGACTACCAAACCAAACAGAAAGCACCCGGTTTCAAAAGTCCATACAAACGCATCGAACACACTGGCGGCTTTCAGAAACTTGATACTGTTGAGATACAGACGAAAAACGGTAAATTCGTAGGCTGTATCAACACATTCGATAATACCCCTGATGGCAAACCCCAAAAACTTCGCATCAAAACCGATTGGACAGTCTCTGGCGATGGACGTAAATCAGGGAATGTAACGCAAATCAGACGTATCCAAAATCGAGATGGATACGCATATCAGGTATTGTGTTGACAATGCCTAAATATTTTAGATGAGCCAGCAAATCTATCTTCCTTTCGGGGGTCAATACCTGATTCCGTACGAATTCGAGGCGGACCCCATGCAGGTGCCACGCGGTGCAGGCGGCCCCCTTGAACGCTGTTTTGACGGCGATGGAAACTTTAAAAAAGGAAAAGTCTACAATGATGCATAATAGGATTTTCATTGAAGAAGACAAGGAATTCACGCTTGATGAATTCGCGCACCTCGTTGCACGCGCTGTTCAATCCGTCGCCAGTGTGGACATAGACAAAGACACCGTGGTTTACTCACGAGACGACGTGTATTTCACGATTGTTGACGTGCTTGGCTATATCAACGAGCGCACGCCCGGCAGATTCAAGATCGACCAAACCACCTTCCAGCACTATCTTATCCACTATGTCCCTGATAGCACTATCAAAAAGAAGGCAATGAAGGGAACAACCCAACAATTAGCACGCACCGCTATACATCTTGAGGAACAGACAGGCAGATTACCTGTATGGGCGAAAGAGGAATCTATCACACAGGCAATCGCCTCTATGAAGGAAACCCAGAACGGAAACGTAGGAGAGACCCATGAGTGATAAAACCCAAGCAACGATCCCGAAGCCTTGTGGCGATCCCCATTTCGCTATGGAGCATGGCGTATTTGAAGATACGGTCATGGAAAAAATACGCAATCGCGACTTGAATATGTCAGCGATAAAGGTTTGGATGTATCTTTCCCGGAACAGGGACCTTAGAAGTGGCAAACTGCACGGCATCAAAATTGAGAGGATTGCGAAGTACTGGAATATCTCAACACGATCTGTTCGTCGGGCTTTGGCGGATTTAATTGATGCTGAACTCTATGATCCCCCCAATAGAATGAAAGAGGTTGTGACCGGCGTATTATTCCCGAAGGTCAAAAAAAAGGGCGATGAATAGTTATCCACAGCCTTTAACCCTTATATTTACTGGGTTAGATGGACTTATCCACAATTTTGACAAACTTGTCACCTTAAGTGACGGATCTGTCACCGTTAGTGACAAGTTTGTCAATTTAGTGACGGATCTGTCACCGTTAGTGACAAGTTTGTCAATTTCGACGCTGGGAGCATAGGTGTGACGTGGCTCCCCGGCCCTTAAAAGAATTCTTAAAGGAATTGGTATATATTAAAAGAATTCTTAAAAGAATTTTTAAGCGAAGGGAACGCCGATTTACAATTTTTCAAGAGGGGGAGAAGAATGGGGGTCAAACCCCCAAACCCCCGAAGAATTTAACAAGGAAAGAAAGAGGGGATTTTCACATGAGCAAACCGACGATGCTTGAACTCGCCATAAAAGAATGGGGCGTTGCGAGGGACGCACTCAGTGATATGTACGCCGCAACTTACCTCAGCCGCAGCTTTGATCGTAATTTTGTGGCTGCGGTGCGGGAGTTGTATGATGTCGATAAGAGCAGAGCCGACAACGCTGACACGCTTCCATCTTTTGCCGCCGTCCAGCGAGCGAAAAAGGAAGGACGTATCATCGTTGAGCAAGGCATTGAAGATGGCAGTCTCACGATTGTCGGTGTCGATGCAGGTACATGGGTCTGGAGTTTCTTAGGGGGGCTTTCTGGTTATGAGCAGTAAAGCATTTTCGTGTTTTTTTAAGGTTGATGCTGATATAGATTTTGCTGTCAATCTTATTTGTAACCGAATCCATTCTGAAATTGATGAACTGGGTTTAGTTATTCTGGTGTTTGATGTAGGAACAACTCAAGAAACCAGACTAAGTGTCAAGAAAGAGATTTCAGATTTTGTGAGATGTATAACCTATAAGAAATTTCAAATTGGTGTTGTGAAAGAGATGGCACTTGAAGAATTTGTGTCTCGACAGAAGAAACATGGGATACCTATATATCGGTATTAAACACGGTTCTCTGCCGGCGATGTTGCTTTCGGGAAAGTCGTCGGTTTCTCCAGGAAAAGGAACTCGCATGAAAAACATTGACATCAACCAGGTTGCGCATCTCTATTACCACGAGAAAAAGAGTGTGTATGAAATCGCAAAGGTCTTCGGCTGCGCACATAGCGTCATTTACGCCCGCATGAAGGAAAACGGACTGCAACGCAGGTCTTATGCAGAGGCACATACAATTCGGTATGCTCAGAAACATCTCAAGCTTGACCTCGCAGAAATCGTGCGCCTGTACTTTGAGCAGCACCTGACGCTCATAGAAGTCGGGGCACGGTTGGGTGTATGCGGCGATACCGTGCGGAAATGTTTGGTAGCTGCGGGTTATGAAATAAGGAAAAGAGGTGAGTCGAGACATCCTCAAAAATCACGGAGTTCCAAGTTCACGGATGCCGACCTTGCGGAGATGGAACGCCTGTATTGCCAAGCGGAGTGGTCGTCTGCGGAAATCGCGTATCGGTATGCGTGCTGTGATCTGACCGTCAGGGCACATCTCAAACGACTCGGTGTCCGATTGCGAACCCCCAAAGAGGCGCAAGCACTCCGCAGGAAAAAGGAAGCACGTCGGGGAACAGTCGCGGAAATCTGTCTTGTACCGGACCTACCCCCAGAGCAGGTAACCCCATCGGAAAATCGGGCTTCTGTTTGCGAAAGCCAAACAGAAGGTAACGGTTCTGCTCACAGACAGAGGAATGAGCAGAACCCCCGATTTTCCGTCGAACGCATACATCAATTGAGAAACGAGGAGGGACTTAGGATAGATATTATAGCAGGAATGTGCTCATTGACAAATCTACAAGTCTACAACATTTTGCAGGAGAACGCATAATGAAAACACAATTCACAGATTTTTGGTACTCTGGTAAGACTCCGAGATCCAGCAGATGCTCCGAGAAAAAACAGGCGCAACTCCCGGAATCTCCCAAAAAACCGAAAAAGAAACGGAAACGCAGAAAACCAATTCTATCCCGTTTGCGAAACGGAGTTGGGAGTATAAGGGTCTTTAGAAAGCCCACACGCGGAAACCTTCTCCTCCCGTCAACCTAAAGGTTGACAGGATACCTAACTCCCAATCGATAAGGAGGCCTATGCAACTCGAAGGAAACCACAAGGAACTCACATGAATATATTAGCACATCTCACATGCGAAATCTGCAATGATACATGGTTCCGTGATATGACCGATCGGGAACTCGCCGATTATATGGCGGAACATCCAGAAGCAAACTTCCGCAGGGTCACAGATCCCAACGATGGAACGTACGTCGATCTACAAGGCACGATCTGCGATGGGTGTGAAGACTTCTACACCGATGAATATGCACTCGCACTCGCGGAAGATGAAGAAATCGAGGCACAATACCTTGACGAACTCAAAGAAGATGCCTGTGCCGCGGCAGGCACTGGCGAATTTGCTATTTGGCATTTCGACCCCGCCGATTTTTGAAAGTTTTGTTTGCGAAAGCGGAGTTGAGAGTAAATGGTATCTTCGTAACCAAAGGTTACGCAGATACCTAACTCTCAACCAAACAAAACGTTACGGTGTTGCGCATAGACAACGGAATGCGCAACACCTTCAAAAATCGGAGAACTTGGAGATAACGAATAATGCGTATCAGAGAAACAGACTTAGACGAACAATTAGCTCGACTCGAAAACATAGAAGGTGGCGAGGTGTTCTTCTGCGGTTCACGGACAAACCGGAACGCTTTCCACAACAAAACCGTCGCGAAACTCACGCAGAACACAGAAATCACACACGCCCTGCTCATCTTTGAAGATGGGATCCCGCGTCCGAGAGTCGAACGCACCCTTAAGAAGATCGGAAGCACCATCGAGGCATTCAACCGTGCCATCGATGTTGAGATCCTTTTCAATATGCCGCGTGAACTGTTCGACAGGATACGCGACGCATGCCACACATAAAGGAGTAGCCGTCCGCAAGCGGCGTGGAACTTTACCATTATAGGAGTTTTGAAAAAAAATGCAGAAAACAATCGAGGGGTGCCTTCCCGATACCCACGGGGTGCCACCTGCTGCTACAGGTGTTTCCGCTGCCATGACGCAACACCCGATGGATGCGCCGCTGTCCCCAAGACTCGACAGGACACCTGCGGAAAAGTTACCACCGTATTTCACCAAAACGCAGCTAAACAGAAACCGGAGGTGGACATTCGCAGAAATTTATGCTTTTCTGGGTGAACCGGATTTAGAGAAAGGGACGGGTGACACGACTGCAAAGTTGTATGACAAAATGCGCGTTTTGGAAGTTGAGAGCCGTCGGGAGTGGCGTGATGTTGCCACGCGCCTCCCACAGGTGCCGTTGCCATCCTGGTCCCACGAATGCCCACACGGGTATTATCGGGTGAAAGATTTGATGGATCGCGGGTGGTATCGGGCAGATATAGATATGTTTCTTGGAAACCACTCCCATCGCTCCGGAAAAAGCGCACAAGGTCACACAGTAAAACTCTACAAAGTCGAGAGCGTCCATGAAATTGAAAATACTGAAGGTTTTGTTTATCGTCCTGCTGCGGTTGCACCTCTGCTTTTTTTACAAGGGCTGACGCTTTCAAAGATTTGTGAGATGTTACCCTTAACACGCAGTGAAGTCCTGAACTACACACATGACGTACGTGAAGCCGTGCGGCACGGGAAACTTAAGCGGAACCCAACTGAACGGAAACACAAAAAACAGCGGAACGATAAAACCCTGACCCCTTTACAAAAAAAAGGTATTGTCTATTTCCGAATGGCAGGGCACTCTTGGTCAGAAGTGGCACATTTGCTGAACCTGCCTCTCAATAAGGTTCAAAACTTCGGACGGACACACGCCTTTTGTGAATTGCGTCAAGATGCGGTGCTGTGTCTTGATTATTGGATCGGCACTGAGGCAACGAACACTTAAGGTGATTGCAAGGACTTCTAACACTGAAGGTTAGCGTAGAAACGCGTAGATTCACTTGACTTTCTCGGTAAATGTAGGCATATTGAGGGGTTCAATTCCCCTCTACCGTATCCAGTAGTCTTGTGCAAAAACCAAGCACACCTGACAATAACCAAGTCGGTTCTACTGCGAGGGGTTCATATACGAGTGAGACGAACCCTGACACTGTGAGGACACTCGGAAGCGAAAAAGCGTTAATCCTTCGGGATTAACTTTGTGGGTTACACCATACCTCGTGTTTCTTGAGGTATGCAAACCGAGTATCATTTCTGATAACGAATCAGACGACCCTGGTGATATTCAGGTTTAGAGGCTGTCGAGTCTCTAAACAAGGGGGTAGGATCCCCGTAGAAATCTGTGGGTTTCAATAGAAATACACGGGTTTTTACTAACAGGTGCAAATTGGCTATAAAAAATGGATAACGGGAGAATTCCCTAATTCGCTCCTGCTGTCCTTTTGGTTTGATTAAATGGAGGAGATTCGCGTCCTTAGGACGGGGTAGGTTTAACTTCTGTCCAATCGGATTTTGGAAAGTTTGCGAAATGGCGTTGCCGATGGCATGGCTATCGCCAACGCCATTTCGGTGAATAACAAACAAACGTTACGATGTTGTTCACAGACGAAGGAATGAACAACGGAGTTGAGAGTCAATGGTATCTTCGTAACCAAAGGTTACGTAGATACGAAGTTGAGGGGAAAAGGTAAGCAACCTAAAGGTTCCTTACCTTACCCCTCAACCTAACTCTCAACATCTTCCAAAATCCGCGAGATTCACTTTGAATCTCCGCGAATCGAAGCAGATCTTGTGTCTGCCCGAAAAAAGGGAGCGGATGGACCGCTCCCTTTACAAAACTGAAGGTATCAATTTCGGCTTCGCGTTATCTATTTTACCACAACGCCGAGCCGAAAGTCAATAAAGGAGTTGACAATGGCAACCAACCGATACGGACAAATCTGGCACGGTGATCACCACCACATCAATACCCGTTTCCCCTCAACCGAGGCGAGACTGAAATTCCAAAACGAGTTTGAAAGCGATGTCCCTCCGATCACAGGCAAGGGGGTCCCACAATGATTTATTTTATCGGCTGTAATGACCGGTATGTCAAAATCGGTGTTTCCCATGGACCAGACAGCAGACTAAATGACTTGCAGGTAGGAAACCCCTACGATTTGACGATGCTGAAGACAATAGACGTTTCAAATAAAGCAGAAGCGTATCTCCACGACAAGTTTTCGCATCTGCATCATCGCAGAGAATGGTTTCATCTGAATTCTGAGTTAAGGGAGTATATCGCGACAGAAGTAGAAACGGATTTACGCCAATTCCAACAACAGCTCCCACCGCCTCCGTATTCAAAAGCGAAACACCCCATTCTATTTATACCTAAGAAAGCAGACGGAAACCTCGCTATTCAAGGAGGTTTTAGTTTAGATAGCGGACGCATCTATTCTGTTGAAGGTATCGCAAGGTTATGTGTTTTATGTGATTTGAATCCGAAGGACTTTGTGATTTGGCATAACAATGTTTGCTATGAAGATTTTGATAACGATATTTTCATCGCAGCGAAAAAAGTCGTTGAGGGGATATTGCAAAATGACTAATACGGTTTCCGAAAGCACCATTCTTCCGATTTCAGAGATTGCTATCCTGTTTGATGTCAACATCAGAGAATTAGACACCGATTATGTCAGTGAACTCATGCACGCCCAATTTGAATATGGCGAATCACACTGGCAGACACATTGGAAAGAGAAACCGAAAATCAATCAAGACGGTATTCTCTTTAGCGGTTTTCACACCATCACCGCAGCAAAACGCAACTTCGGAAATGACCATGAAGTGTCTTTTCAAGTTGTAGAAGGCGATCCTTACCTACTTGCCGCTTGCGAAAATGCTGTACACGGTAAACGCCGCACCAATGCCGATAAACGCGCAGCAGTGCTACGATGGCTACAAGATGACGAAGGTAGGCAGTGGACAGGCTCACATATCGCGAAACAGTGTCATGTGAGCGATTCTTTAGTAAATAGTGTTGATGTGTCACTTCAAGAAAATGGAAGTGACACATACGAACGCCCGACGAAACGAAAGTACATCGACAAGCACGGCACTGTCACTTGGATGGAAACAGCGAAAATCAACGATGCAACCGGCGAGTCTCAGGTTTCCGTCATCTCCAGCGAGAAAACCGCAGGTGAAGTGCTTGAGGCGCAGAAGGCAAAAGCGTCGAAAGATGTGTTGAAAGAGCAGGAGCACGCACGCCTTACCGAAGCCCGCATCCACGCAAATAAAGCACTTGACAAAATGTGGGAAAACTTCCATGCCTCCGAGTTGACGAACTGCGTTGAACCTGACGCGTTTGTGAAAGCCGCGTGCAAACATCATAGGAACTGGGGTGTAGACGACATTCCCGAAATGGAGGATACCGATATTCCAAACATTTGGGAAGCCCGCTTTAACCTGCTCACCACTCAGATACAGACTCGCTCAATCTGGATAACGGAATTCATCAGTCGGATTACCGAAGAAGGCACCGACCCAGATTCCAAGCTTTTGCGTGCACAAGCGCGTGCGCAAGAGCGCCGACAACGGATGTGGTCGTATTTCGCATCAGAAATCCAAATAAAATATGGAAAGACGATTCAAGAAGTGAGTGAAGAAGATTTCGCGAAGGCTGCCGCTGTCGCTTTGGGGCTCGACACAATACGGGCTATCAAGGTGGGTCTTGAAGGGATGGAATGCTGTTTCGGCGCGGATGCGTTCATCTTGGACGATATAGAGAATCCTCCCTATTCCCTTTCAGACTGCTCGCTGGCGGATGCAACAATGTGGGCATCTCGATTTGATTTGATTGCGATCGCGCTGATGAACATGGCGGATTGGGTGAAGACGTTGCTTGAGGCGCGGAAGGCAAAAGCGCGGGAACAGGTCAATACTGAACCGGAAACTCCGAGTAGTCTCTCAGAACACGTGATTCAGCTTGTGGATCAACTCTTTGTGAAGATGGACGAACTTGGAATTGATGAGAGTCGGCAACGGGTTTATCTTATGGAGAAAGCCGCAAAACATTACAGTTTTTCCATAGATACCTTGGAGATTTTGACGGATGGTTCAGAGACAGATCACCAAGACTTCTTTGCAAATTGTGCGCCTCCTCATATTGAAACGTGGCGAAATACCTTAACCTCAATGATAAACGATCTGGAACATGGTAGGAACTGGGCACCGTCTCGGGAACCAAGGAACACTGAGGAAGTCCCCGCAGAAGACGGGTTTCCTGATATGAACGCACTCTGGGATGCATTTAACAAGCGGTATCCGAAATGGAAGGCAAAGTATGCTGAATCGGGTTACAAGGAAAACGATCTTATCCAAGCCTCCACCGAGGCGGAAATGTTAGATGCACTGCGCGTCTACCGAGAAACGGAGCGGAGCAGAGAGGACACAGGTAAATCTTTGAGACCTTCAGGTCACAAAGATACCTCTGCCTCTCTGTCGGAGAGAAAAGGGATGCCAACCGCGGATGAAGTGAAGGATATGACCGACCTGATGAGCCAGCAGTCCTATCCGTTCGCGAGATGCCTTCGGGATCTACTCAGAGCAAAGGGGATAAGCGACTGGACACAACAGCACCAGCAAACCCTTGAAAGCGTCCAGAAGTTCAAGGAAAGACTCAGGGAATTTGGAGCCCCCGACGATTTGGTAGATGATTCCTTACACTTCTATCAGGGAATAGAAGAAGCGAAGTTATCCACAAGTCCACAGGAAACGCTGAAACAACTCAACGAATTCCTACAAGACTTCATCGACAAACCTTTACCGGAATGGCCAGAATGGATCCGCCATCAGGTCCCTGAAGGAGACGAAGAGGGGTTTCCGGGAATCGACATACACGCGATGCGCAACACGCTATCCTCCCTACTGCAAAGCCTCGGCATCGACGATACGCATCGTGGCCTACAAGAATCGTTGGGCGGCGATCTCCTCGATGTCTTTTTGCAATATGAAGAGCTCCCAACAGAGAAAGAGCAACTCATCGCTTTGCTAAATACCGCGGATGCACTCTTATCAGAGATGATTCCATAGATGCATCTATCCCAAGTGGGCGAGGTTACTGAACCTCGCCCACTGACGACTCACGACTCATAAAGGAAGAATGTATGCCTAAATTCCGTTTGAAGCGTAAGCGATTGACACTGCGTCAACGCGAGGTTTTTGATTTCATAGAGAAGTTTATTGCTGAAGCCAGATATTCACCGACCATTCGGGAGATCGGAAACGCTTTTGGACTTTCAGAGAAAGCCGCTTACGATCACGTGAACACACTTGTTCGCAAGGGGATGCTCGAACGTAGAGAAGATAACGTGCCGCGGGGTCTCAAGATCACTGCATTCGCACAACTGTTTTCATGGAAAGCACTGGCGGATATACAGCCTCTCGGTATTCAAAAAGGGGATCTCTTGACAGTGAGTCCTGCTGCGTCTCCTGTTGCCGGCGATCGTGTGCTGACAACGCAAGGGAAGATCGCCACATTTCAAAAGGGACAGCAGATCGTCGGCAAGGTTATAGGACTCTCGCGTCTATTGGGTGTGGGGGGCACCAAACAATGAGAGAGGTAACACCGCCACCAGTACTATTTTTAGGCATTTTTAGCAATGGAACCCCGAATGAAAGAGGATTCTTAAATGCGCGGAAAACCCACAGAACTCGGATACAAAAAAGATACAGGCAGGTGCAAGTTTTGCCAAGCGGTCATCCTCTGGGGCTACATGTTCGGAAAGAAACACCCCTACGATGTCAGGTTTGACGATGATGGCACCCCGCAGAAGGCAGGCTCCCACATGGATACCTGCCCGAATTGGAAGTCGCAGGGTGCAAAAGCACGCGCCGATGCCCATACCGAAGCGATCCAGAACTGGCGACTCTCCTGTGAAGCTCCGAAACCGCACGATCCCATAGACGCTAAAACCGTCGTGCTTTTCGATGTCCCGGAAAAACACGCCACGCCGATCGCCTTGAAACTCGTTGAAAGGGGAGCTCCGTTCGCGTGTTGGCACCCAGATGCCCTCATTCCGCATTTCAGGAAGATAGCCGTCAGCGATACCAGCGTCAAAGCGGTACTGGTAACACCGGCGATCTATAACCGAATCCATGACCACTTACACGGGTTCGCCATGTCCGTGTTTGGCGACATGGCGGAACGCAAACCCGTGACCGTTGCCGGCTATCGACTGGAACCGAGTTCTGTGTTGCAATCCTGCACATCTGCAACCGTGCAGACTTGAAACCTTGCAGGTGTGCACACCTGTAGAATATCAAACACTGCAGAGGGAACTCCGATTCCCGACTGAGACACTCATGAAATTCCAATATACAATTGAGCAACTTGAACGGAGTCAAAGGAATCTTGAGGCGGACATTCAATGGTACAAACAAAAGAACAAACCCGGAGTCAATTTGTCCGCTGAATACAGAAAAGAAATGATAGCAGAACTCACAGCACAGCTCACCGAGATTGCTCACGCTATCAAATTATTGTCTTCGGATTGAGGCAGATCTCATCCGATTCAATTGCATTGAGGCGAACCTAATGGTGCTGGAAAGCATGCTAAAAAAATAACCCCGAAACGTTCAGGGATGAAGCAAGAATGCATAGATTTAATCCAAGAGATTCTTCACAGATATTTTCAAACTGACTGCTGACAGCTGATAGCTGACTGCTAATATTCTGATAACTAAAAACTATGTTCACCTACCAAGAAATCGAGTTTCACATACCTGTCCGCGAAGGCTTTTACCACTACAGGCAAAAGGTTTCACCGGCGTACCTCGTTACCGACATCGGCATCCGTTGGGCATCCATCGTCGTCCATCGCAAACCTGGGAAGCCAGATGATCGGTGGTTCATCTCCGAGTTTGCTACCGGTGGCGCAATCGACATCCCGGAGACCACCTCGCGAGACGCAGCCGTCAAGTCCGCCATCGTCAAAATCAAAGCTCTCGGTCGCGAGGGATACAAAAAACGGCTTGTAGGAGGGGTTTCCAACCCCGAACCTAATGAATAGTTTGTAGTCGTGCGATTCATCGCATGTTCCCCGATCCTGACGGAGTTGCGGGTAAAAGGTAAATGTTTGCAACCTGAAGGTTGCGAAGATACCCAACTCTCAACCTTTCCCGCAAAAATCCTTGAATCCTGTAAATCCTGCTTCAGACAAAGGAGAAAACACATGCCACAAGCGATAACAACTGCGGACGTTCACCGCGGCTGGTTCGATTGCATAACATGCGGTGAGATCCTGCCTATCTTCCATCACCGACGCTGCCCGACCTGCCACTCAGAATTCACACTACTCGCAGCGCAACCCGAAGAACACGAGGAAAACGACACCCTAACTGGAACATACCCAGATTCGGAAAACAGCCTATGAAAAACTACTTACTCATCATCAGCTGCTCGCAACGCAAAGTTGAAACATCTGAAACACTCGCTGCCATTGACCGCTATGATGGCCCCACGTATCGTACTTTGCGAAAAGCACGACGCGAGGGGCGTTACCCCAAAAACCTCAATATCCTGATTATCTCAGCGAAATATGGGGTGTTGGCGTGCCAGCAGCCTGCTGATAACTATGACCAGAAAATGACTCCGAAACGGGCAGCCAAACTGCGCCCATCGGAAAAATCAAGTGATTTGCATCCGTTTTGGAAAGTTTCAATTGCGAATGCCAATTGAAACGAGACCCTTTTTTTTGCTTTTGAAAAAAAAGGTTTCCAAAACGGAAGAAAGCCAAATCACGTAACGTTTTGTTGTTATCCACAACGCATCGGAAGTATATTGTATCTCCGTAACCAAAGGTTACGTAGATACCTAACTTCCGAAAAACTTTGATTTTTCCGCGAGATTCAAAATCGGTTGAAATCGTTTATTCAAACCAAACGTGTCGGATTTTGGAAGATGTTGTTCATTCCTTCGTCTGTGAACAACATCGTAACGTTTGTTTGTTATTCACAAACAAACTTTCCAAAATCCGCGAGGTTATGACCAAGTTTTCATCAATCTCGGAAAAACCTACAGGCAAACCCTTGACGGTTTTCACTGGGGGCTGCTTTCAACACTTGAAGCTTCCGGTGGTATCGGGCAAAAGACATCACAGATGAAGGCATGGCTGGAGCGTTTAGCAGCGGAAACCCCTGTAGTTGAAAGGAAAGGAGAAAATTAATTGAAATCCTCTGAAAAATATCTCATCGAGTTTTGGATAGAAACGGGAATGGTTCGCAGAGACCGTCGCGTTCCTGGGGATCCCGCTTCCAAGAACATTTACTTTTTTAACCATGAATGGGTAGGGGACCTTGAACTCTCTGTGTCATGGTCAGAATTCTTCAAGATGTTCAACACAGTGAACCATACCGCTTTTCTCAAAGAACTTGAAGGCGAAATCGTAGAGAATCCCTTTGATCCGTGGCGGAATCCGAGATTTGTCGGCATCCGCATCAAAATTCCACCGCACAACCGACAGGACTATCAGTTGGTAGAAGTATTCACAGGTAAACAATAGCGATATACCGTAATTTACCAAGAAAGGAGGTCCCCACATGGACGCACAACTCAAGAAAATCACAGTAACACCGGCGAAATTCGATGAGAACGGAGACATCAAGTCATCAGAATTTGCGACCCTGGTGCTTGATGTACCGTTAGATTCAGCGTCACAACGCGAGGCGATTGTAGCACTTATGGCGTTGCTGGACAACGAATGGGTGGAAACCGATATTCAGAGTCTCCAACAACGGATGAAGATTGCGGGGTAATATGCCGAGATCTACAATGCTTTCGTTGGCGAGTCGGAAGATAGCAGCCTGCAACATCGGCGCAGGCGACTCTACGGAAAGGCACGCGGGTGTTCAAACCCACCTGACCGAACCGCAAGGTAAAATTAAAAAATGAAATTCTACGGAAAAATCACAGTCTGTCGCTACGCAGAGGACAACTATAACCCTGAGATCACTGAAATTTTTAATGACAGGTTTGAATCGGGGAGTATCCAGTCCGCAAAAACATATCTCACGAAATTTGCCAATACTACAGAACTCTTCTCGTGGGTTCAGTCCTGGGACAACGAAACACGGGAATACACCGGGAAAGACCTGCACTGGAGACCCTGGGTTTCACCACCTGTTGTCTATAAACAGGACAACGGCGTTGAGGTCGCTTATAGCACCCGGATGTCCGACAGAGTATCCGGGGAACAGGTGTATCCGGAGGGATACGGAAAATACGGGAAAAGTGTAGAGTATCGGGTGGACATCGCTCTGCATTGGAGGTTCAAAGATAAATGAGGAATACAGAGAACACCCCGGTCAAATTCGTTAGGCTCACAGACACCGAGCAGATACACTTTCGGATCCAACCTGGACTCTCCGGTGCGGAGAAAGAGAAGGCGATGTCGCATCTCGGCAATTTCTATGCGATTGCAAAGGGTGACACGTTACTGCGTGTGGAAGATTCGGGTGAGATTCTTCTACTGAACACAAAGACAAAAAGGATCGGTGTCAAAGCATTCAACATCCCTTGCAAACTTCGACCCGATGCGCCACCGAAAAGAATTAGAAAAGCCGTTCGGGCGTTCCGACGCGCATATCAACACAGGAATTAACGTCCACCCACCATAGGAGGAACAGATGTCCAGACACGAGATACTTGAATATCTTTACCGACAAGAACCTGATGCAATTATCGGGCTCACCCACTTCATTGAAGTTCAACAGTGTTTTTCCGATTGGTGCTTGGACCTCGCGGAGGAACTGGAGATTTCGGATGCGGTAGATGTCGCGAATGCGATTGATGAGTTGGAACAGGCAGGAATTCTTTCTCTGAATATGGCGGATCCGGGTGACGACTATATCTGTCATCTGGAGTTCCGCCAACCGCTGAACCCGAATCAATTGTTAATCCCTTTCACGGAGATTATACAAGGAGCGGGTTTCCATGCGAATCTATCAGCGCGCTATCGTTGAACAGGTCCTCAAAGGCGGTACGTTCCGATGCCACCTCTCAGATAACGAGAGCCACGAAATCAACGTCTATCCCTGCGGGAACATGCGCAGGAACAGGATCGTCCTCTGTGCCGGTGACGAAGTGACCGTCGAACTCAGTCCGTATGATCTCAGAAAAGGGAGGATCCTTTGGCGACAACCTGTGCCGTAAAAACAGGAAGCTTTTGATATGAATAGAAACCCCGATATATCCATCAGATACGCACTGCCTCGATACTACAGACCCGCGTCTCTACAAACCACCTGCTACCTATTCATTTTTAGCGATACCTGTTTTGAGACAGCTAAGGAGACCGTAGACAGTTTCCTAAGATTGAGGAAGACAATCAAAGCCGTGAAAATCTTTGTCGAGACTGGCATAGAAAGCGACATCATAGCGGAAATTCAAACCTATTGCCAAGAACGTATCAACCTTGACGATGAGACAATAGAGGTGGTTGACGATCTCTCATTTTTGAACCTCTTAACTGCTATGACATATTTTCAAAAGGTTTCCGCATATCGCGAGGCACTCCAGAACTGAAAATGCCACAACCTGTAGGAGGGAATTCAATGTCTAAAGACCTACAACAATTCATGGAAAACACGCCATGCGCATTACCTACATCTTGGTATATCGCATCTCCGTTTTCTCACGAAGACCCCGAAATCAAGGGACAACGTGAAGCAGATGCGAAGCGTGCTAAGGCTTTTATCAACGACACTTACAGCGGTGTTCGGGCGTATTCACCCATCGCAGAGACTGCGGATCAGGAGCGACGGGGTGTTGTCCCGCAGGAAGGCTGGTATCTCTACGACTTTTCCGAACTTGATAAGAGCGATATACTTGTCGTGTTGATGCTCGACGGGTGGGAAAATTCAATTGGGGTCGCCCTGGAAATCGCCTTCGCACTCGGCAAAAGGATACCGATTTACTATTGCACCCTGCAGAACGTTCTTTCGCAAGAGAATGTTCCGTTTTGAAACCACAGCCGAAATCTAACGTTTTTACTTCTGTGTGCAGAACATCACATCTGCACAGTATCACATCTGCATACGTGCAGGTGTGCACACTTGCAACCTTGCACAGACGGAGGTAAAAATGAAAACGTTAGCAATCTTGAGCAGGAAAGGCGGAACCGGCAAGACAACCCTCGCGACGCACCTGTCCGTCGCGGCGGAACGTGCCGGACACACGACTGCCCTAATAGATTTGGATCCGCAGTCTTCTGCGGCGAAATGGCGCGACAATCGCGATGGCGATACGCCGGCAGTCATCTCGACACACTCAGAACGATTACAACACATCCTGAAACTCGCAGAGGAAAACGGCGCAACGTTCGCCATTCTCGATACCGCACCCCATACCGAGACCGCTGCCCTCAATGCCGCACGCGCCGCAGATATGGCGTTAGTGCCGTGTAAGCCCGCACTGATCGACCTACAGGCGATCGGCTCTACCCTCGATGTTGTGCATCTCGCGAAAGTGCCGGCACACATCGTTTTGAATGCCGTGCCAGCACGCGGCGATCTCGGATTACAAGCGAGGCAAGCCGTGGAAACATACAACATCCCGTGCGCACCCTGCGAGATAGGACACCGGATCGGGTTCGTCCACGCCTATAACGCAGGGCTCACTGTCCAAGAATTTGAACCCAGCAGTAAAGCGAGCGGCGAAATCAGCGCGCTTTACACGTACATCGCCAACGAGCTGGGGGTATCATAATGGGAACCGGAAAGAAAGTGAATCTCGCAGAAGTCTTCAAAGAGAACGAGCAACCCCAAAAACCCGAACTGGCAGTCGTTGAAGCTCCAACCACCGAGCAAAAGAAAATCGCTCCCTCTCGTGAAAAAAAGAAGCATATCGGCGGCTATTTCGACGAAGCCGTCTATCGACAGATGAAACATCTCGGTATCGAGAAGGGAATGACCACGCAGGAGATATTAGCGGACGCATTGAACGGCTTCTTTCAGCGCAACGATAAGCCTCCGATTGCGTGAGGGTTCTACCACAGGGGAAGGTTTTCAAAGGGGCTTATAGGGCATTCTCGAAAGGATGTCTTTGTAGCATAACCTGTTAGGTTGTGGCTTGTCTTTGTAGCATAACCTGTTAGGTTGTGCATCGCATCGTTAATTGACGAAGGGTCAACACCTAAAAAATGCTTTCCGAATTACACTTCAAAAACGTAGAAAATGCCCATCGCGAGTTGTCACGCCGTTTTGAGAAACTCCGCAAAGCGCGCGCCAGTCGCGATCTGAACGGTATCAAACTCGCTGAGATGGACTATTATCACTCGTTGCAGCACCTTTACGCCGCGGTGCAAGATGCCGTCGCTGACGGAAGCCCCTCTGCACCTGTAGGAGCGAGTTCCACTCGCGACTCTTAACTGACAATCAATAACTAACGCCAGTTTGAAAATAAATCTGTAGGTCGGGTAGAGCGGTAAATATACCGAAAAAATCACAGAATGTGGAGAGATATACCGGTTTTCAAGACACTTTCTGTGTCAATACCGGTAGCGAAACCCGACATTCCACTTTTATCAAACTCACGTTAACTAATACACTGGGACATTCACACCCAGTTTTTTAACTCACGTTAAGTTCGGGGACTATATTTCCTAATTTCTATCCCCTGTGATATTAAAATCCTTCGGACAGGAGTATGTTTCTGTGCTTTTGAAGGTGGATTGACTGTTTTCCACAGTGTTAACCTAAAATTAAGCAACTTTTTAACAGGAGTGCCGCCGGTGTTGCGTACGTGCCATGAAGTCAGTGTTTATGGGGGTTCGTGTTCCGAATGTAACGTTTGGTATCTTCCGTTAAGTTCGTTTAATCTGTGTTCAGTTTAATATCTTACGAGTGGCTTATTAATAAGATTATTACCGATGCAACTAAAGCCAGAATACTCCATGTTAAACATCCGTTTTTCTCTTTTACGGTTTCTTTTAAAGAAGCAATTTCATTTTTCGAGTTATCTAATATTATTTTGAGATTTCTTTCAGTTGCTGATCTAAAATCGTTTTCATTGACTCGCCTTTTTGCTTCTTCGTGGATCATTAGTGCAACGTGCTCCTGTATGCGTGTGTCAGTTACTAATTTTTTGGATTCCTGTTGTATAAGATCATTTGTTCGTTTCTGTATCCGACGTTGAAAATCTTCCCTCTTTTCACTTTCACCGCGCAAGATACTTAAAAATTGATCACGGCTTATTTCTGGTATGTGGTTGCGTCCATAATTTTCATAATACTTCCAACTTGTAGGAGATAGACTATTGGCAAATACCCCTAAACGCGTATCTGTCGCACATAAATAACTGTGTAATTGAGGTATGCCATGACCGACTTCCCCTGCTGCTTTACACTCTACAATCGCCGCAAGTGAGTCATAACGAATCAAAAGACCTTCAGCGGCGAGCTTCCATAGCACAACATCAGGTCTACCTACTCTACTCCCTATTTGAATTGTATGTTGCCTTTTAGTCACAAATCCTAAGTCTTCAAAATGATCCGCAACAGCTTTTTCAATTCTATCTTCAGAAACTTTCCAAGTTATCTTTCTTGACGTTTTTCCCATATATTAATCCTTGATATAATTAGGGTGTTGGGGGCGAAGCGGATGTTCATTGTTTGAAGTTTCCTTTATCTCCGTCGTTCATAACGGCTTGTCTTTCCCGTCCGTCCGCATAGCTCCTAATTTTTGGGTTAACTGCATATATAAAGCCCCGCCCGTGCTCAGCCTATAGAGCCTCTCAGTATCTTTTTCTATTTCACCAATGGTGCAGAATAAGTCTAACATACGCTGAGCTGTTATTAGCAGATTCTCATTAGGCCTTCCTTGCATTTTAGCGATCTCTTGTAGACAAGGTACACCTGTATTACCATGGAAATCTCCTATCCCGGCGAACTCTCCTGTCCCAGTAGGTACTATCCCAAAGCGTATATTTTCCAGTAGAACCCGTTCGTACCCCAATTCCTCATGTTCACGCTCATACTTTAGGTGTTTACTTTCAATAACATTAATGATAATCTCGGCAAACAATTGCTTATCTTTAGCCCCTTCAAACGGGGTTCCTATTGCATTCATCATTTATTCCTTCTGAGAAGCCTACTATGATGTCGAGGCAAGGGTTTCCGCAGTAGAGGGTATTCAAGGTGAAGTGGACGTTCATTCTCGAGCAGCCCCCTGTGGGGTGATCTGCCATCCCCTTCCTGCTGGACGCTCCACATCATGTTTGCTCTCAAGGAGCAGAAGTAGCCCGCGTGTTATATTATAATACGGTGCGCCGGATCCGGTTTCATGATCGAATGGAATACCAGCACGGCGACTGATCTCACCAGCATTCAGAGGATGTCTGGCTTCACGGAGAACATCAAGAATCAGGGACTCAAGGAATTCCAAGCCCAGTTTTCTTTTGAGTGTTCGGTCTTGCTTTATAAGTGTCTCTATGTCACTTCTGTTTTTCATCTAATATTCTCCTGTTTCTTCTGACATAAGCATTCCTTGTCTTCATCAAGTGGCTAGTCAGCGGCACGAAGGTTCAGAATACGTGTACGGAAGACTTTAACTAACTTTTCAAGCTTAGTGGCTAACCATTCATGTTGACGAGGCCAGTCGTTCTCATTGGTAACATCTACGTCCATGTTTCCGACGTTCACACGAATTTCACTCGCCACAGCATACCATGACAGCGATTCACCATATTCATTCTCAATTTCTGCCTGTTGTTCCTGCAACAACCGAGATTCCTCTGTACGGTTACGACCTCGTAGTATAAACGCAGCACTGAGTCCTCTTCCTTCCTCCCGCCCTGCTCTCACCTGCTGCCTTGCTCTCACTGCCACCCCAGGGACGCCTATCAGGAAATCTCTATAGTGATTATTGTCCGACACCATATGTTCTAAGGATTCGAGTTGGCTACCTCGCTGACGCAAGTGATCACAGAGTTCGGTCCAGAATCTTCTACTCTGTGTTTTTCGATCTATAGACATAAGGGTTTTCTCCTTTGGATATGCCTTATTTGGATATGCCTTATATTGGTAACAGGAGCTGTTTGGGGCGGGCGACCTTATTTACCCTCGTGGAATCGGGACTTCTCCGTAGCCTACGCTGTGATTCTATAAACTTTGTCGGCTGTGATTTCTGAGACTTAGATTTGAAGCGCTTAAACGTCCTTTGGGCAAGCGGCGTATCTGTCGGACGTGATTTCTTAGGCTTAGATACTGTCGCTGCCGTTTTTTTCGTCTGTTGACGAGAGGAACGCCGCAAAGATTCGTCTCTCGCGTCCTGATTATCCTCTTGACATGACACAAAACCCATGTGAATTCTCTCCTTTAAGTTGTTTCAGATTCCCGTAACGCCGTCCAAACAGCCCTAATAATCACCATCGAAGCATCATCAGGATGCTCAGCACCGAGTGCCTTCACAAGCGCTTTATCGTGCCAAAGGTTGTATCCGTTCCGTATGCCCATGCCCCAGCCGTTATGAAACTGGATAAGGTCTTCCTCGGCGGTGTCTATCACGGCGGCTTTGTCGGTTTCGGACATCTGCTTGAGAATGTCTGTCACGATCTCTGTGAGTTTTGTAGGGGTGCTTGGTCGTCTTACACGAAGCGTAATATCAACTGATGCATCTGGCATTTTGTATTATCTCCTTCTTAATCTGAAGCATCCGCGCGTCGATTAAATTCGCGAGGTGTGAGTTTTAAGCCTGTTCTCTCTCCACTTGCATTTAGCCGTGCCTCAACACGTCCATCTTCCTCTAATTTACGTGAAATTCTACCGACTATCCAATCGGGATTATCCCAAGATTTTATCCCTATAGCCTGTGTTATACCTGCAATACGCGTGTATTCGTCGTCTGCTTGAAACAGCATCTCTAAAATCGCTTCTTCAATATGAAAGACTCCGATACGCGCGAGTTGTTTTGCTGTCATAGAGGTTCTCCATAGTAGAGGGTATTGGGGTGAAGCGGATGTTCATGTGACAGAACTCCTAAATTGATTGCCATAGCATTTATGGTGTATAGCGTCGCTATTTCTTCGGCGCGCGATGGATAAACTCAAAGGGTATCATTGCAAGGTCAGAGCCGTCATCGTTGCTTAGGAACAACCGTATACCTGTGTCCTCTGTCGGCAATCCTGTCGTCTCATCTATTGTGATCAACTCTTTCAGTAGCCTACGCGGTGTAACAGTCAGTTCAACAGCATTCTCAGCAGCAATCCAGACAGCACCCCAGCCGACCCAACTTGCAGAAGCATTCATTAAAGTAGGCGTATTCGCAACTGCGATTTTGACAGAAAACGGTTCACCTATGTAGGCGGTGAGTAGGTTATCGTTGTTATATGGATTTGTTATTATTACGACTGGTGTTAGTTAATGTTGTTTTCATAGAGTATCGCTTATGCGAGGACGAGGTCTTTGAGTTTCATCAAGGGATGTCCGAGACATTGATTCAGGAAAGCACCGAGCAGACAGGCGCCAAACTTATTGTTCATTCGGGTCTGAAGTCCCCAATGCGTTCGTGCCCGAATCCGAGAGACATGGAACTGTTCAGTGAGTTGACTGATCGTCGTCTCAATGCGGCGGCGCAACCGCACTTGGAGCTTCCGAAATCCTTCGGGATACTGCTGCTTCTGGTTGCTTCGCAGCGTCGGGATCAATACCGTGTCTGCTGTCTTCAAGAGCTCTTGCTGCAAGGGTTGTGAAACATATCCTTTATCTCCAAGGATCATCGGATACAGGTTGCCTCGTTCACAGAGGTATCGCAGCCCTTCTCGGTCATCTGTATCCGCAGGGGTGATGCCAAAGTCAATCGGAAGTCCCTCCACTGTAGCGATGAGACTGCAGCGAAACCCGAAAAACGTCCCCAGACTTTTCGTGGCGCACGTTCCATAGGTCGCCAGGGTCCCTGTGGCATCTGCCCATTTCAAATCAGACTTTGAAGTTTGCGCACGTTTGAAGTCACAGATAGGCATCGGAAACGAATCGACGATAAAGACATCCGGCATCGGGAAGTATCGCGTCAAGTGCTGTCGGAGCCGTTCACTCGCTGTCGAGAGATTTCGCCGTCTCCGATTGAAACGCGACCGTTCGGGTAAAGTTGGGAAAACGCCGCGCAGTTCGGCTTGGATCCGGGGATACCCGGAGCGTTCGCTGTCTTCACCGATGTATTCAAGCAGCCAAGCAACCGCCAAGATGTCGCTATCCGGACAAACGGGGACAGGTCCCCGACGGTGCACCTCGGCATTCGGGAAGTCGGTCTCATAAAGCGTTTTCATGATCTTTTGAAACACCTTCGCAACGTTTCGAAGCGTGCGAGGTTTCGTTTTCAGTTGCAACGCAAACTGTTCTAAAGTATACTGTAAGTCCATCCTTGTGCCTCCTTGGGTGTGATAACTTTAAGGATAGCATAAGGATGGAATGACTTACACCAAAATCAACCCGTTTCTTCGCAAAATCAAATACAAAAACAATTAGCACCAGTCGTTATTATTGGTGCTGGCATAAACTTTCCCTTTTTTGCTCAAAGTGGAGCATTATAACTTAGCAAATACCATGAACATGAACGTATGGGTCATCCTTATAATCGTCCGGACTCATCGGTTCGGCTTTCTTTTCCTTGGAAGGCTCTGGTTCACTTATTGCTTTCACAACCTTCTGAGGTAGAATTTGGTTAGCGATTTTGGTATATTCGCTTTCCAGTATAAATCTTCGGTGCTGCATCTTTTCTATTTCTGATGAGAAAGCCGCCATCTGCCGTATTGCGCGATCCATTTCTAACGGGACAGCCGCCATCCGCCGCATATTGCGATCCATCTTTTCTATTTCTGATGAGAAAGCCGCCATCTGCCGTATTACGCGATCCATTTCTAACGGGACAGCCGCCATCCGCCGCATATTGCGATCCATCTTTTCTATTTCTGATGAGAAAGCCGCCATCTGCCGTATTACGCGATCCATTTCTAACGGGACAGCCGCCATCCGCCGCATATTGCGATCCATCTTTTCTATTTCTGGTATGTAATGTTTTCCTTTCATCATAATTCTCCTTTCAAAAAATTGATTTTGAACTTAACGTTACTGGAGGAAGGTAAAGTTCAGTTCTGGTAGGTGTTAGGGCTTTTGCGAGGTGAGTATTTTCGCAATTCAACCCCGCACGCCTCCAACACTCGTCTTATCTGCATAGAATTTGTTCCGTATCTATCCGAGATTTTTTGATAAGACAGCAATTCTTCGGCGTAAAAGTGGCAGATTTGAGCAGCATGCTTCCAGATTTCTCCTTTATATCTCCCTTCGCTCTTCACGCTTATACCATTTGCCTTCAAGATTTTTCCGATAACGCCGTCACTTACCCCAAACATATTACCAATAATAAGGGTTGATTGATTCTGCTCGGTATACAGATCACAAATCTCCTGAGCATGTTCCCAAACATAGGACTTATCACGCCTCTCTATTCCATTCACTTTTAAGATTTCCAATATCGTTATCCAAGTCGTATCATACCGCTCTGCTAACTGGCGCAGCGATTTAAATTCTGCGGTATAGAGCCGGCATATCTCGGCTGCATGCTGCCATGCCTGAGAACACCGAAACTCGTCTTGTCCGCCGCTATGCTGGTTATATCCATTCCTATAGGAGTCATGCGCTGCGATAAGCACAATTTCTAACGCATTAAGAACCTTTCGGCACGTTATACCTGTGTGTAGCACTTCAAACCTGAAAAGCTCTATGCCGTATTTCTGAATAGCGTTGTGGACTGCTGTGTTTCCATTGCCTCTGATGTGGTCCTTCCAGCGCGATTCCGGGGTTTGAAATGTTTGCCCGATATAGCACTTCCTATTCACAAGGCATGTGATTTTATAAATAATTCCGTTTATCATGGTACTCACGCCCACGCTTTTTAACCCCCGCTAAGTAGGTGGCGGACAACTCCGCAGGTGCGAAGTCTTAGCGTGCCCGCCAGCGTGATAATACCATTATACAATGTTTCATGTTGTTTGTCAACACAGTTTTTCAAGTTAACAGTTTATCAGAATTGAGAGTGTCGCCAGTGTTGCGAGTGTGAGGAGTGTGGCGAGGCGGAAGTGTGTTGCTTTTAAAAGCCGCGCCTCGCCCGTTGCTCATTTGAGTACCTGCGAAGTGCACGATCCAGAGTTCGCATTTCTACATTATTTCGACATGCAAGGTCTCGACAATATCTTACATATCGTCTCCAGACACCTGGAGCTTGTCGTTCACCTACACACTCTAAAGCCCACTGAGTATAAAATGGGTACGGGTCTTTGTGAAATAGGTGCAAAATAGCAGATCCAACTGTATCTCCAACACCATCTAAGCCTTTTAATATCCTGAGACTCTCATCTACATCTTCGGTTTCAAATGCTCGAGACGTCATCGTTCTTATCCTCATCTCACTATTTCGTCTAATATTAGAAAGCTGACGTTGCGTTCGGGTCCATCTCACAACTTTTTCCAACACATCAGGAGTCAGATAGCCGTTTTCTTGAATCTGACATCTCATACCCATTAGTTCTTGTTCAATCTCACCGATCCGAGATGTCAAATATTCTTCTTCATATCGACGCGCCAACTCCTGGATGCATGATTCACAAAAACATAATTGCATGTATATCTCCTCTAATTTTCAAGCGAATTTCAAAAAAAATCGGCAAGTCCGATAAGATAAATCAATGGGCAGATTATTCCCAATTTAAGGTAGCTCACCGAATAGCAAGCCTTTGATCCACGCTAAGCCCTTGAAAACACCATCGATAAAATGACCGAATAACCACTCACCGATAACAAGACACACACCCAGCACAACGGAGCCAATCAGCAAGACAATAGGGGTAACAACGAGATGAAATCCATCATCAAAAATCTCTATCACACCCAGCGTCAGAAACGCCGTCAGAAAATGCCATTTGAATTCATGTTCAAACTTTTCACTGAGACGCATAAACGCTCCTACCAAAGGGTGTTGGGAGCGAAGCGAGTGTTCATACTCTCTTTCTCAATCTGATTCTTCTGACAATTCGGTTTCTATCTCGACCTCTGGAAGTTCAAGTTTTTTTGCTGCTTCTCCAGATGGAAGGGCTTCAACTTCACGCAATTTACCAACAACTGCATGTGAACGCTCTTCTGTCTTTTTAAGGGCATTGGAGGCGTTTCGTAGGTGTTTCTGCGTGAGACCTAACACGTTATTAAACACACCAAACTCCGTCTTAATGGCAGCAAACATTTCTCGGATTTTACCAGAATGCTTCTGGATCGCTAAGGCTTGGAAGCCCGCACGATAACTCAGTAAAATCGCAGCAAGGGTCGTTGGCCCAGCAACGATAATCTTGTGATCTCCTTGTAGCAGTTTATCTACTATGTCGGGATGTCGAAGGACTTCTGTGTGGAGCCCCTCTGTTGGTAAAAACATGATAGCAAACTCTGTCGTATGCGGAGGGGCAATGTACTTTTCAATCTTCTTTGCTTCAGTTTGAACGGTTCGCATGAGTGATCGGATCGCTTTTTGCTCTGCTTCTTTATCGGCTCTCTCAGCAGCATCAAGGAATCTGTGATGGTCAGCCATAGGAAACTTAGAATCTATTGGCAACCAGATATATGCGTCTGGATTATTATTGTCTGGGATACGAACAGCATACTCAACGGTTTCAGAACCTGTATGTGGTTGTACATTCTGACTATATTGATTCGGCGCAAGAATTTGTTCGAGGATCGCGCCGAGTTGAACTTCTCCCCATGCGCCGCGTGTGCTAACATTTGTTAGGACATGTTGAAGATTCCCTACGTTTTCAGCAAGGTTCTGCATGGTACCGAGCCCATATTGAACTGCTTCAAGCCGATCACTGACGATATTAAATGACTCGGTCAGTCGTTTTTCCAATGTTGTTTGGAGTTGTTCATCAACTGTTTGGCGCATCTGATCTAACTTGTTTTCGTTGCTGGTTTGTAAATCCTCTATACGCTTATCAACCGTTTTTCTGATGTTTTCAATACCGGTCTCGTTAGATTGCATCAATTCGTTGGTGGATTTCGTTACATCCTGCAGCTTTGACGCTTGTGCTTCACCTAACCCACGAATAGTCTTTACCAAAGTGTCAGTTGCAGCCTTTTGTGCCTTGCCGAGTTCACCTACAGTTGTTACGAGTGTGCCAGATGTTGTTTGAAGGTTCTCGGTAACTGTTTGACGTATTTGGTTCAACTTATTTTCATTGCTCTGTTGCATCCCTTGAAAACTTTCGCTAAATACCGTTCGCACACCCTCAAGTTGAGCAGTCAAGGTTTTGCTTAATTCACCAATATTTATTGCAAGGGTCTTGGTTGTAGAGTCTTGAGTCGCTCTAACTTCAGATCGAATTTCCTTTTCAGACTCAGATACTTGCTCATGTAGGGAATCTAACGTATCTTGTTCGTCCTGCTCAGTCTGCGACTTCACGATGAGCGCGAGTCGTTTGAGCACGAAAACAAGAAGTCCCAGATTAGATAGTAATAGAACACTCCATATTACATTCCAAATCATTATGCTTTATCCTCCTAATAGTTATAAAACTGCTCGCTGGGAAGGCTGTTTTTAAACTCGCACAGCCTATGCTGCGAGTGTAAAAAGTGTGGTAAGCCGGAATAGCGTTGCTCTTTTCATTTAACGGGATTTAGACTCTTGTAGTGCTTTCCACACGGCTTTGATAATAACCATCGAAGCATCATCGGGATGTTCAGCACCGAGTGCCTTCACCAGTGCTGTATCGTGCCAAAGGTTGTACCCGTTCGTATGCCCATACCCCACCCGTTATGAAACTGGATAAGGTCTTCCTCGGCGGTGTCTATCACAGTGGTTTTGTCGATTTCGGACATCTGCTTGAGAACGTCTGCCACGATTTCTTCTACGGTTGTTAGGTTTGGACTTGATTTCATGAAAGTTTCCTTTCCTTTTAAGTTTCGATGATTTCCGTCGGGCTACTCGCTTTCTTCGCCGGGATCTTTCAAGTTCTTTTGAGCCTCTTTGTGCCCCTCGAGCTACAGTCACACTGACCCGCTGATAAGCATTTCTCGTATAGTATCTAACCATCAAGATTCCTCCTAAACAGGGATATGCACCAAAGCACATATTATTTTCTCATTGAGTGGAAGAGAACTCCGATTCCCAATGTTCTAAACGTAGTAGAGGGTGTTAGGTGCGAAGCGGATGTTCATTCTAATCGTTTACCTTGATAGTGGTAATATATCCAGATTCAGACTCATTTATTTCGATTTTGCCTATTTCCTCAAGTGTTCTTAGTGCTGCCTCTACATTAGAGTCAGGACCAAAATATGGGGCGAGTTCCTCAGTAATATAGGCATCGTAAGCCTCATTTACGTCAACGTAAGTAGATATACCATCCATATCAAGCCTTCTATGTTCTTTGAGATAATTATGAAGTATAGAACACTCCAGATTAGCTACCCTTTCTTCAAGTTCTATCTTTCGCTCTTCGATACATTGGCGAAGTTCTTCAAGGGTGAGAGATAATCCCTCCGTAAGAAAGTTGATTTCCGATTTGTAAGCACACAGCAATCTTTTGTCCCCATTTTGATCAGGTGTTGTTAGAAATTGGCTCACTGTCAATTCTCCTAATTTGTAACGAACTTAACGTTATTAGTTCTGTTACATTCAACTTGGTACTGGGTTGCAGGTTATAGGGATCACGTGCCGTTAGAGTCTCGAAGACAACCTTCCTGCAAGGGCAGACCGAAGTATTCTTTCAGGTCATTTTCGCAGAATCACTTGTTTTTTTCATTCGGATTGACCGTCACCGTCATCCCCAAGCGACAGGGTGGATAGGACACCTGCGGGATCGCAGGTGTTCGCTTTCCTATCCAACGGTTGATTTATGATAGCATCTCTGAGAAGTTATATCAAGTTTATTTTCGGCATTGCAAAAAAGAATAGCATGTCTTTTCGTTTTTTAGGCGCAGAACCCAAAGGAACAGTAGACGAAACCCTCTTCTTGGAGCTCACACTCCGCGGCTACGACCTCTCCAAACTCCGATCGCGATCCGAATGGAATCAAACAGGCTGAGATGGCGTATTATCACTCGTTGCAGCACCTTTACGCCGCGGTGCAAGATGCCGTCGCGGAACAGAATCTATAATGTTTCGCAATCGGTAGCATCTGCACCCATCTGCCACATCCTCTTGACAACTCAGACGTATTCTGCTATACTCTTCCTAAGCTCGTGGACAGGGTTATCACCTCAACGCACTCTCTGCGTTGAGTCCTGTCCTCACCCGTGATAAGGTGTGAGCGAGTTTCCAACGGGCGATCCTTCGTTTTATCAGAAAGGCTTATACATATATGGAAATAGATATTCTTACGGGAAGTATTCTTATAGGGCTATTTCTCACGAACGTTATTCTGATTTTCTTGGACAGCCGTCAGCAAAGCAGGCTCCGTCAGACCGAGACGCGCCTCCAAGATGCACTACTCGAAAAGATTGAAGAGGTCGAACACCTACAGCACCGTCATCATCAGACCGAGACGCGCCTCCAAGATAAATTGTTCAAAAAGATTGAAGAGGTCGAACCCCTGTTGAAGCAATACCACACGTCAACATTATTCGATTATCAGGCCCCTTGGTGGAAAGACTACTCGTGGTTATATCGGCATGTGCGGGACTGGCAGTGCGAAGAATGTCAACTCTCGTTGAACTCAGATCGGCAGTATTTGCACACGCACCACATCTACGGGACACAGCATAACAATCCGAATGATTTGAAGGCATTATGTATCGCGTGCCATTCAGAACAGCCAGGAGAGAATCATCGGAAACTCGAGACGGAAGATGACTATCACACGTTTATGGAGAAGTATGGCTCCCAGTGGTGCGAGGCTCGAAACTTCGTAGAATCTCGAGTGCAAGATTGAAACAAACATATCTCCTGCTGTCAACCTCCTGGAGAACGCACATTCACCAGAAGGAAAGAGAAACGCCAGAGAAATCTGGGATAGTGTAGTTAATCTCGATTAAACAGAGAAAAAAGAGCGAAATTATTATGAAAGGCACAAGACCTCTCGACAACACCGAAATCCGACTCGTTTCCGCCTGCTTCGACGGAAACCCGTATGAAATACGCAATCGCGGACTCTTCATGCTCGGGGTGAGCACAGGGGGCAGGATCTCTGAACTGCTCAGCCTAACGATCGGCGATGTCTACCAGAACGGCAAACCCGTGACCGATCTCCTGTTTGACCGATCCATCGTCAAAGGCGGTGAAGTCTCAAGAGCCGTGCCGGTGAACGTTGACGGCAGAGCAGCAATCGAGAATCTGATTGACTGGCACCGGGAGAAATACAAAACGATTTCTCCGTCGCGACCGTTATTTCCTTCGCGAAATGGCAAAGGAAAACAACGCATGACGCGCCGAGCTGCACATAATGTCTTGAAAGACGCTTTTATCGCAGCAGACTTGAATGGGCATCTGGCGACGCATTCACTGCGAAAATCGTTTGCGCAGCGGTTGTACGAGCAGACAGGGGATATATTTGTCGTCCAAGAGATGTTGGGGCATAAGTCGATCGCGACAACGCAGAAATATTTGGGCGTGAATTATACCAACGTCCGGAATGCGTTGGAGGAGATGTCGCTTGGCGCGGAGTTTGACAAAACACCAGATACGATACAAAAATTCACTGATAATCAACTTTTACTTGAATTAGTCAGACGCGGTTATGACCTCACCCGCACACAGGGGGTCGGTAACATCACTGCCGAAATAGTAAAGATTGGATAATCAGCGAACTTCTCAAAAGGGGACTTTCCCGTAGAGCGGTAAATATACCGAAAAAATCGCAGAATGTGCAGAGATATACCGTTTTTCAAGACACTTTCTGCCGAAATACCGGTAGCGACACCCGACATTCCACTTTTATCAAACTCACGTTATATAACTAAGGTTTTCATGATAAATTCCTTTTGATGTATCTCAATTGCCCTGTCCAATCGGTTCCTGTATGGAAGATTGGAACTGTCGAGGTTTTCGGTAAATAATGATGGGTCGCGGTTCTTGTCCGATACTGTTGATGCCAGTGTTGCAGAGTATCCTATACGTCTAAAGAAATGTCAAGATGAAAATGAGAAAAAAGTATCTCTGATGCACTGCCCAAGCTGTCGAGGTGGATGTTGAATTAAAAACCGCAAAAAGTGATAGAATCTGGGACAGGAAAAAAGTAATATCCTTTCAGCGTTATTGTTTTGTCCAGTTATAACTTTAGGATACTTGTCCTATCTATCAATTCTATAAGGAATAGAGGCATATTATGATATTTTCTAAGTGGAGCGTCCTCTTACTCTCATTGGTGTTTGCACTTTCTGTTCAGGCGGAATCGATGCCTCAGAAGCAATCACCGCCTCCAGGATACCGGATTCATCGATCTATTCCTCCACAGGGTGCCAAGACCCACGTGGTGGTTCCGGGGGAACGGTTTCGCGCCGGCGGGTTCAAGCGTTGGCTCTACGGTAGCGACTATCGAGATCTCTGGACGACCCCAATCGAAATGGCTGTCCTCGACCTCGACAGTGTAGGAGGCGGACTGACACCCCTTCGCACTGGCGGCTTTGGGCAGTCCATATCCCTTCATTTTATAGGGGAGGATGGTCGCCGGTATACGGTGCGTTCCCTGGACAAGGATCCCACCAAACGGATATGGGATGCACTCAAGGATACGGTTGCCGACGACTTCCTTCAAGACATGATCAGTGCACTTCTGCCGACAGGGGGGCTCGTGGTCGATCCGCTGATGGAAGCCACGGGTATCCTCCATTCCAAGCATACGCTTGTCGTTATTCCGGATGATCCGAGACTGAAGGCGTACCGCGCGGAATATGCCGGTCTTATTGGCACCCTACAGGAACACCCTTCCGAAGGGGTGGACGATACGCCCGGCTTTGCGGGTTCTCGGAAGATCAGCGGAACAGAGAAACTGTGGGAGCATCTGGAAGAAACGCCTCGCAACCGTGTGGATGCCCGTGCCTTTCTAAAGGCGAGATTGATGGATTTTCTCATCAATGACAAGGACCGGCATCGCGCGCAATGGAGATGGGCGCGGTTCCCTGATGGCGAGGGGTATACGTGGGTGCCGATACCGGAGGATCGCGACCAGGCGTTTATCGACCTTGACGGGTTCGCCATGGCGGTGGGGCGCAGAGGGATCCCCAGGTTTATCATCGAATTTGAAGATAAATATCCGAATGTATTGGACTTAACAGCTACAGGTTGGGAACTGGATCGCGAGTTCCTTATCGAACTTGATAAAGCTGCATGGGACTCGGTCGTAACAGCGTTTTGCAAGGAACTACCCGACCCCGTCATCGAGGAGGCGGTACGGCGGCTTCCAGAACCGTATTACAAGGTCGTTGGGAAAACGCTTACGGCAGCACTCAAATCGAGGCGGGATGCCTTGCCTAAATTTGTCGACACATACTATAAGTTGATTACCCGCCAAGCCGAAATCAAGGCGACCGATCAAAACGAGTACCTCGAGTGTGATCATACGCCGAGCGGCGATGTGGTCGTCCGTATCGGTCTCATCGAGGGGCCTGATGGTGAGAGGGAGGCCCCCTATTTCCAGAGGACGTTTCACGCCAAAGAAACCCAGGAAATCCGAATATACCTCCGGGGTGGAGACGACCGTGTGGAAATATCAGGGACAACGGGTCGTATTGCTGTTCACATTGAGGGGGGCGATGGAGACGACGCGTTCACAAACGCCTCCGAGGTGGGTGCCGCAAAGACCCGGTTCTATGATTCTCGTGGGGACAATCGGTTCGTCAAAGGCAAAGGCGCGAAGATTAACGGGAGTTCCTACAAACGTCCTCCCGGACGGGTGTCCCTTGCCCGGTATGCACAGGATTGGGGCATGGAGACGTTTACTTTTCCGAGCATTACGGTCAGTCCGGATTTGGGGACGTTCGTGAGGGTACGCCACAGCCGTCAGTATTTCGGCTATCGAAAAGCCCCCTTTTTTTCGCGACATTCTTTTGGTGTCGGGCTTGCGACGAATGGTTTCGAGCCGTTTGCTTCCTATACCGGCACCTTTCGCCGTCCACTGCCCAATTTCAATGCAAGAGTCCACTTCAATTACTCCGGGATCCAGCTGATCCGGTTCAACGGCTTCGGGAACGACACGCAGATTCCGAACGCGTCTTCCTTCTATAAGGTCGAACAGAGTTATCTCGTTTTCGCCCCTTCCCTCGATTTTCAGAAGAAGGCGCATGATGAAGATGCGCCGAGCAGTTCTACGGAACCGCTTCGCTCGGAATTGACTGCCCGCCTGGGGCCGATCCTCAAGTATTCAAACACGTCACCGGAGGCGAACATGGACAGGTTCATCGGTTCTCTGGATGCTGCGGTGTACGGTACGGGTTCCTTCGGTCAGGTCGGCGCATCGGGAGAACTCATGTACGACACGCGTAACAATCCGGCGTATCCGACGCATGGTGCTTTCGTCAGGGCTACCGGAGCGGTCTATCCGGGTATCTGGAATGTGGTGTCCACCTTTGGCAGCATAAATGCGGAAGTCAACACTTACGTAACGGTCCCTCTTCCGACGAACCCGACCCTGGCTTTGCGGGTCGGTGGAAAGAAAGTGTGGGGGCCCTTTCCGTTTCACGAGAGCGCTTTCTTAGGCGGTCCCGGTTTTATCGGTCTCGGTTCATCCGATGCCCATTTACGCGGTTTCCGAAAAAATCGGTTCGCGGGGGACACCGCATTGTATGCGAATACCGAGCTGCGGCTGGTACTACTCCCACTCAAGATCCTGGTACCGGGGGAGTTCGGCGTGTTCATAGCAGCTGATGCCGGCAGGGTCTTTTATGCCGAGGATCCGGATACTGCCAACAAATGGCATACCGGTGTCGGCGGTGGGTTCTGGCTCTCTTTCCTCCAGCGCAAGCAGACCCTGAGCGTTGCGGTCGTCAATGGTGACGACTTCACGGGAGTGTATCTGCGCGCCGGCTTCATGTTTTAACGACTCAAATAGGAGAGATATTATATGTTCGACAACATCATCGTTCGTCTCATCGTTTACTATGCCGCATGGCTTGTGTTTCTCATTGGGATTTTTCACTTCTTCCCCGAAATTCTCCATTACGTCGCCGAAGAACGGGAGCGCATCTTTGTCGGAGAACGACTCGACGATGGTGCCGGAGGTGCCATTCCCCTCGGGGAGATCCAAGAAGGCGTGTTCAGACTTGCCGATCCCGCACACACGATTCCGGTGGTGGTCGCGCTGGTGCTGGCTTTCGGGGTTACACTCCCGATTACGTGGTTATATCATTGGACGCGACCGCGCAAGAAATACAACAAATCCTTCGCACACACTTTGCTCGTGATACCTATCGCTATCGCATTGGTTGTTTTTTTGGTGAAGGGGAGCCTTGCGCTTGCGTTCAGCTTGGCGGGTATCGTGGCAGCTGTTCGTTTTCGCACCTCGCTTGATGATCCGATGGATTCCGTATACATGCTGATGGCCATCGGGATAGGACTCGCAGCTGGCACACAATTGACAACAGTCGCCTACCTCGCATCCTTGGTTTTCGTCGCTATATCGCTGGGCGTGTGGAAAAGCGATTTTTGCGCGCAACCGGCAGTCCTCTCTGGTTGGAAAATCGATAAGTCTGGACCATTCGGCAACGCCTCTGGAGATGCCACCGAAAACCGCTATAACGCACAGATCGAAGTGCACACGACGAAGGTCAATGCCGCTCAAAAATCAACTGCGCAAATCCTTGAATCGAGTACCAAGCAGTGGCAGGTCGCAGATGTGATCAAGAATGCGGATGGAACCGCCATCATCGTGTTTGACGCGTGGCTAAAAAAATCTGTCAATGTGCCCGCCTTTCTCCAAGATATTAGAGAAAACGGAAAAGGGGATATCAGCGACGTAAAGCTCAAAGGGTAAACGCAGATGCAGAATCACGGCACTAAACTCCTGCTGGGAGCCATCGGTTTTGGGTTTCTTGTTCACATGCTGTCAATATTCTATGAAGAGGATTCATCACGCAGCTTGCGTGCAGATTCGCTAAATATGGATCCAGATACTTCGAGCGTCCGAGCCCCTATGCACACGAAGGCGGTCGGAGAAAGGAAAATATCTCTCGAAAACTATAGCCTGCAGGTGGAAGGCACGACGCGCTGGAAACTACCCAGACGGCTTATGGAGATTTCTGGGCTGGCGATGACCCCGGACAATCGACTCTTGGCACACGGTGATGAAAAAGGAATCATTTACGAGCTCGATTATCGGAAAGGGGCAATCGTAAAAGCATTCCAACTCGCGGATCGGGTCGCCCCGGTCGCCGCTGATTTCGAGGGTATTGCGATCGTTGAGAACCGGGTCTATTTGGTCACAAGTTCAGGGCGACTCTACGAGTGCAGTGAGGGTGCTGATGGCGAGTCGGTTCTTTTTACGCTCTATACGACCGGTGCCGGCAGAGATTACGAAATAGAGGGTTTAGCGTACGATGCCAGCCAGCGGGCACTCTTGATGATGTCTAAAGGGGCTCGTAAAGCGGAACTGAAGGAACAGTTGACCATCTATCACTGGTCAATAGATGAGAAACGGTTCATGGAAGAGGCACATATCGTCATACCTGTCATTGAATTCGCCCGTCATATCAAGGGAAAGGAATTTCAGCCTTCCGGCATCGAACGACATCCGACATCAGGCAATTACTTTGTCATTGCTGCACGTCAGCGGGCGATCGCAGAGATTACGCCGGAGGGAGAAGTCGTTGCGGTCAAGCAATTGCCTGCGCAGCGGCATCGACAGACGGAAGGTATTACCTTCGCTGCGGACGGTGCCCTCATCGTTGCGGATGAGGGCGCGGGGCGGAAAGCAAGACTTACCCTGTATCCAGTTTCGGAAAGTCGACAATAGCCGCTGTCTCAATTGGATCAATCTCGAAAGGGGTAAATATCATGAAATCGGTATTGTGGGCAGTTGGCAAAAAAAGAAGCAGACGCAGCCCTCTGCCTCAAGCTCGCACGCCGAGGCTACGACTTCTCCAAACTCCGCGACGAATCAACAACCGACACCCCCGAAATCATCAAGATACTGATCAAACAGCGTTGAATTCGGGATGTAGGCTGTGCTTGAATCCGTTTCGTCCGTATTCTTGAGCATGACGGACATCAGGGTAATCTTATCTACCTCGCCCTTGATATCCCCGATCTTGATGTAATCTCCCTCCACAAAAGGTTTCCACACAATTAGCATTAACCACCCCGCGATCCCTATTATTATTATTAAGAATCGGGGTGTTTTTGATAGGGGTTTTGATAGGGGTTTTTGCTTGGGCGTTTCTTTTTCCCTTTCCTCAAATGTCCCTTTCTTCAAACTTCCCTTTCTGCGGATTTCCCCTCCTCCAAGAGGGGTTCGTGACACTGCTTCTCCTTGATTTTTCAAGCGTTTTCCGCTATCTTATTTCTAAGCTCGTGGATAGGATTTCTACGGCAACACACTTTCTGCGTCGCGTCCTGTTCTTACCCGTGAGAAGGTACATACGGGTTTTCTACGAGCAACACCTCGTTTTACATTTTCAATACCTATCGGCTTCTGCAGTAGGGGCTCTCTGTGTCCATATCTTTTGTAGGAAAGGCGGTGATAGCAAGCCCAGCGGCGGTTCGTGTCCGAGTTCCCCCGCAAATAGGTTTCCCGCAAAAACAGGAGGCACGTCTGGCAGTGGTAGAAGCAATGCGCACGCACTGCCTTCCCTATATCGGTTATACAATCATCTTGCCAGGTGAAATTAGAACATATTGAAGGTGCAGCAGAAGAACTAAGAGCAACAAACTCGGAACTCGTTCCGCTTCCTAATGCTCGCGATGAGGGGTCTTGCAGAACTTTTGTTGTGTCATTGATGGACATGAAAAAACAAACGCTACCCCATTGACTTCATTTTGGCGAATCTAAAAATTTTGAAAGGATTTTCCAAAATGAAAGGCACCAGACCCCTCAACAACACCGAAATCCGACTCGTTTTCGCGTGCTTCAAAGACACGTTTGAACACCGCAATCGCGGACTCTTCATGCTCGGTGTGAGCACAGGAGGTAGGATCTCTGAATTGCTCAGCCTCACGATCGGGGATGTTTACCAGAACGGCAAGCCCGTGACCGATTTGCTCTTCGACCGATCTATCGTCAAGGGGGGTGAAGTCTCCAGAGCCGTGCCGGTAAATGTTGACGGTAGGCAGGCAATCGAAAACCTTATCCGCTGGCACAACGAGACATACAAAACGGTTGCACCGTCTCGTCCTTTATTTCCTTCACGAAACAAGTGCGGATCCGTCGCGGTGAACAGGCACACCGCACACGAGATGCTCAAGAAAGCGTTTTCGGACGCTGGACTGAACGGCAAACTTGCAACCCATTCCCTCCGTAAAAGTTTTGCGCAGCGTATCTATGAAGAAAGCGGTGACATTTTTTTAGTGCAGGAACTGCTCGGTCACCAGAACCTCAGCACCACGCAAAGCTATCTCGGTATAAACTATGCGACAGCAAGGCAAACGTGTGAGGCGATAGCACTCGGATATGAACCTTACAGCCCCGACCTTTTGTCACGTTCATTTCGGTTTTTAGGCGGAGAACTCAAAGCAACAACCGATGAGACACTCTTTTTGGAACTCGCACTCCGTGGCTACGACCTCTCAAAGCTACGAGACGAACCGAACAGTTGCTCTTGCCAAAGAAAAAAACCGTTTCTGGTAGGGTCAGGTAAGGTGCCCCTGCATACTGCATGAGTATCGTTTCTACGGTATCTTGTATGGGAGATTTACTCCTCAATTTAGCTTTTGACTTCCCTTTTTTCACAGCTCTTTTTTTCACGACTTTCGTCTTTCTTATCGGGACTTGGGCAGAATATTTCTGAGGTTCACCTTTCGCGTCCTGAATATCCTCTTGATATGATGGAAATCCCATGAAAATATCTCCATATTTCCGTTAAGTTCGTTGAAGCCCCAGCGGGGCGGCAGACTATGAGACTAAATCTTTGAGATTCACAATCCCTTTACGGAGTCTACGGGCTTCATCGATGCGGACTAAGGCTTCTTGGGCAGCAGGGACTGTTGGAAATGTTGCAACCTTGAGTGGCAAGGAGACAAACTTCCCACACCCATACGCGTCTGGACCCTGCCGCTGTTGGGCGAAAATGTGTCGCCCTCGCCGAAAAAGCCGGCAGCCTGAACAGTCCATCGAACCCAAGTCGCTTTCGATAACGAGTATGGGGAAGACCATAGACCCCTCCACTTTTAGTGGGGCGTTCCCTGGCTTTTTTATCTCAATTTGATGTTGCCCCAAGTTGTGGTAATCTTTCCTTTTGGTTCAACAGGCATCGCTTCTATGAACGCGTCAAACCCGGATTGACGAATCGCTCGAACCTCATAGATGCTAAAACCGGTCTCAAAAAATCCTAACTCATCAATAAGGATCCTGTCATTGAAGTCCCCTTGATAATTTGCGTTGGTTACATAAATGTTGGTTTTCTCACCCCATACAGAAATATAATCATTCACATGCCTTCGAGCGGCTAACTCACCATCTATGAAAATATTATAGACACCCTCATAACTCGTGAACGCAATGTGATGCCATTTGTTATCTGAAACACTTTTATCGTGTGTCTGAAGTATAACGTTTTTTTCAAGCGTTTTTTCCGTCGCGCGTTGATAATAGTTTCCCGAAAGGCTACCATCGGGTTCAACACTGATATTTGCGTAGCCAACGGAATCTCCATCCTCTGTAAGACCGTGCATACCGATATTAAGAGAATCCTTTTGTGTGGCAAATTTTACCCACACAACGATTGAAAACGCATTTGACAAAGAGATGTGATGGTCATTGAGAAAGGAGCCGAAACTCCCTTTTTTCATGAGTTTTAGACACGTCCCTCTACCACCTCTTCCGATGACAGCCTCCCCCTGTAATTCTGCATCAAAGCCTCTCGGACCATCATCACGAGCATCGTTAAACTTGTATAATGCGACAATATTCCCCCATGCATTATCTACATCGAGTCCTGCATGCGACGGGCTTGACGCAAGGACGATAACCAAAACAAAACTTACGCTAAAGATTGACTTAAACATCTTAGGATGCTCCTTTTATGCTTGGCAGGTTTCCGCGACACACGCATGAGACCTGCAACCCAGTCGGCAAGTTAAGGCAGTTTCACCACATGCCGAGGTTAGACCCAAAATATGTTGCTATGAATCATTATCCTTTTCCGTCTCAACGGTATAGAACGCCACATACGCACCGATCCACCCCAGCGGGGTGCCGATCAGGATGCCCACCAGTGTTTCTGTGAGAAGGGTGCGCCCAAAAAACCAATCCGAAACAAAAATAGCAACGAGAATGAGGGCGGCAATAATCAGCACACCTATCATCAAAATCTTCCGTTCAGATTCATCAGAAAATACTCCTTAGCACCAAAATCGCTACCCCGCCTACGAGTGTAGCACCGACGCCAGTCGCTGCGAATGTAAGTCGAGTCCACCGCGCTTTTGACTGATAGGCTTTCGTGTAAACCTCAACATATTCCGGTGATTTCTCAACGAGCGGCTGTGCTGGCGGGTCGGGTGCATAGCAGTAAATCCCAATGAACGGAAGCAAGATACCCACGATGAGACCGATGCCTATCCCAACGATCCCGCCCTCAATAGGAAGGATGAAGATACCGTCAGACGGGGCGATGATTTCACCGATAATGCCGCCAATGAGCATACAGATCGGGACACTGATGACGCAGATCGCAACACCCGCACCCAACCAGCGAAATTTATGGATATTGCGACGCGCATCCTGTTCCGCATCGGCTTTTGCCGAATCCCTGTCTAACTTTTCATCGTGTTCTGCGGCAGCACCGCTATCCCTATCTCTCGAAGGCTGCTGTGCAAAGGTGACAGGCAGCAGGACGCAGATCAGCACTGCGATTGAAAAAAACAGCGTGTGAAACATAAAACGACTCCTCCTGCTGCCTGTCATCGTCAATATCTGCGGTGTGCGTCCGTCCTGTTCTTATTGCGGCGGGTTACACCGACTGCACGGGGTATATTCCTTCTGCTTCGCGTCCGTCAACGCCATCGAAATCTGGCTCCCCCGTAGCGAACTACACCCCTCTTTATGATACTTTTTCCCAGTCTTCGTCACGTAGACCGTCCCTGCCTGCGAGGTTTGACCATCATCATCCTTTGCAGTGCTGAACACCGCCCAGACGGGGCGATGGTCGCTGACGGCATCGTTTGCGGCTTTATCGTTATTCTCAAAGTCGGTCTCATCGAACTTATCGATCCCGGATGTGCCGAGATACTCGGTGAGATACTCCGTTTGGAACAGGATATTGTCGTAGAGACTGGAATCCTTGATATGCGATTTCAGTGGAAGGTGGAAGAGGGCGGTCATCGTTGGGCGTTGGAACAGGGTGCCGAACGCCTTCATATCGCTCGGATCGCGATTGAAGTCCCCAACAAGCAGAATATCGTCCTCATGCTCACCGTTTTCTTTTTGGACATGGTCATACACGGCACCTAACGCCGTGATCTCTGCGCGCCTATCGGTGACTCGGGTGCCCCAGAGAATGTGCACAGCGATCACAGAGAAGTCGAACTTGCCGGCACGGAAGGTTGCCCAGTAGGGGTCTCGGATAAAGTCGTCCTCGCCGTCCGCAGCGTCTGGGTAGACTTGTCCGGCTTGCACAACTTCAACGCGGGCGGCTTCGTAGAGAAAGGCGACCCGCTCTTTGACACCGCGACCGACGGCGGGGCTCACATCGTAATCGTAGTTCTTTCCAAGGGATGCGAGAATCTTCTGGAGACGCTTGAGCACGGTTTCGTCCCGTAACTCGACGATCGACACGAAATCGTAGTCGATGACGATGTTCGCTATTTTTTCTAACTCCGTGTCGTCTCGGCTGCCATCGCTCAGAATCCGGATATTCCAAGACGCAAACTTCAGGTCTGACGCCGTTTTATGCATGTCGGCTTGGACTTCAGGTTTCCCAGCAAGTGTAAGCGAAAAAACAAGAACGGATATGCTATAAAACAGAAACTTGACATTTGGATTTCTTAACATGAGAGTTCTCCTTTTTTGAGAGTCGTGCTTTCAGGTATCTCGGTCCAATCCATAATGAATCATCATCACAAAATTGGGAAAAAAAATCAAGAAAAAATCAGCAATCTTTTGTAGGAGTGCCCTCCCGGTCGCGATCCTCCCGTTCGTAGTCGTGCGATTCTGCGGCGTACTCGCCCATAAGCGACGTGCAGTATCGCACGTTCCCAATCCTGTAAATCTGCTGAAGTCACCGCGGATTTTGGAAGGTTGAGAGGCTTCGGAGACCCTCAACCGTAACGTTTGATTTGGAAACCTTCTTCCGTTTTGGAAACCTTTTTTTTCAAAAGCAAAAAAAAGGGTCTCGTTTCAATTGGCATTCGCAATTGAAACTTTCCAAAACGGATGCAAATCAAACTTTCCAAAATCCGACGATCACGATCATCGTGATCGTCGGTGAGTAAGGTAAGGAACCTGTAGGTTGCTTACCTTTTCTCACCGATACGGTGCTTCAGACTGATTCAGACAATAAGAAAAGGGCGCGGAGACTTTCACACCGCGCCCTTTCCCCAAGATGGGTCGGGTCTTTCACCTAACCGCACCGGTCTTGTTACTGATGGTTTCCGACCGCCGACGGCTATTTCAAAATAACCATTTTGCGAAGTGACGACATGTCATCCGTCTCTAACTGGTAGAAATAAATTCCACTCGCCACCTGTTCGCCCGAAGCATTCCGACCGTCCCAATACGCCGCACGTTCCCGATCGGTGTAGTAGCCAGCCGTCTGATGTCCGAGTGTTAATCTTCGAACCACTACACCGTTCGAGGCGTAAATCGTGATGCGCACGTCGGTATCCGTTGCCAACTCATACGGGATCCAGGTCTCTGGGTTGAACGGATTGGGATAGTTCGCAAGCAACTGCGTTTTCTCTGGACGCGCCATCACGAGGAGCTGCTGGAGATAGACCAGCGTCCGCAGCGCTGCCGGAGACCGGTCGTTTGTCGCGATCAAGAGCTCGATCTGTTCTTGGAGCCGGTCTCTCTCAACGGCATTCAACTTCATACCGAGGAGTGTCGGTGCGCCTGCGGTTTCCCCTGCGCTACGATTCGCATTCACGGCGACGACATCATTGATGTCGACTTTGCCGTCTCCGTTGACATCGTATTTGGCATCGGTGATACCGGCGGCGACTGCGACGATGAGTGCGTCAGAGTCCTTGCCATCTACGGTGCCGTCGCCATTGACATCGTACTTGGATTTGCCGGATACCGGTGTCTGTTTTGCGGTGGTTTCCGCGGGTGCTGCGATACTGTTGCTCAGCACGATTTCACCCGGACTGCCTAAACCGTCAACGACGTTCCGGATCTCGCTGCCATCGAGGTTCGCGCTTTGGACCCTGCCGCGCGAGTTTGTCCAGTAGAGTTTGCTCCTCGCACCGTCAACGGCAATACCTATCGGAGCTGCCTGGATCGAAGCGAGTTGTGTCGCACCTGCCCCGTTGAGGGTCGCAGCGTTGACCGTGCCACCACTCTCACCCGTCTTCTCCGTCCAGTAGACTTTCGCGTTCGCGATCGCGAGACTCATAGGCATATCCAAACCTGTCGAAATATACTTCGGCATCCCGCGCCCCGCGGTATTCGTAATCCCAATGTTGCCTGCGCCTTCTGTTGCATCGTATTGCGTCCAATACAGATTCCCGCGTGCGACAGCGATGTCCATCGGACCCGACAGGTTCTGTAGCACGTTCGTAATCTTGGGGTCTCCGTCCAAGTTTGCGCTTTGGATTCTGCCACGCGAGTTCGTCCAGTAGAGTTTGCTACCCGCCGTATCTACAGCAATTCCCATCGGTACCGCCATAATAGCCGTGAGTTCCTTCATACCTGTGCCGTCAAGATTCGCACTGTTGATCGTACCGGAACTCTCACCGGTCTGTTCTGTCCAGTAGATTTTGTTTCCACCGATGGCGATGTTCAGTGCGTTATCAACACTCGGTGCGAATCTTTGGACGCTCACACCGACAAGTGCGTAAATCCCGCCACTGTCTACCCAGAGCATTGGGGGACGGTTCGCGGCGTTGACAAGCACGACCGGACTTATAACTCTGGGAGGGGTCGTTTTTGCGGCGGGCACCCGTATCTCTCCCTTGGTGACAAGACCGTAAGAGATCACACATTCACCGGGACCGACACATGTGTAGGTCGTCCCGTTCACTGTGCGACTGCCCGTAAAGCTCAGGGTATCTTGTAGGCTCACGGGAATCTTATCGCCGGTCTTATACACCTTAGGCTGAACTTTTGGGACGGCAGCAACCTGTATCTCTCCCTTGGTGACAAGACCGTAAGAGATTACACATTCACCAGGACCGACACACGTGTAGGTCGTCCCGTTCACTGTGCGACTGCCCGTAAAGCGAAGGGTCTCCTGTAGGCTTATCGGAATCTTGTCGCCGACGTTATATTGGCGAGCGTCTGTGTCGGTGGCTGCCGGCGCAGACCCTGTTGTGATGGTGAACGTGACACCCTCCGAAACCCCATTGACGCTCGCGCTGAGGGTGCTACTCGCACTCATTGGCGTGTATTCAGTACGTGCGTAGCCCCGAGCATCGGTTTGGACTGCGATGGCGCGTCCGTTCCCGCGCTGCGACAGCCGCCCCTGTCCCGTGCGGACACGGAAAACCACGCGGGCATCTGCAACGGGATCGTCGTCAGCATCAAGCACTCGGACGCGGAGCGGGTCCTCCAGCGCCGTGTTCAGCGTGTTTCCACTGTATGTCGCTGAACCGCTAATCTCGATGCGACTCGGTTCGGGTGCGTCATCAGTCGTCGGGCCTGTCGGCTGCGCGCCCGCAGTGAAGCGGGATTGCGCTGGGGTGTATCCGTCAGCACTGACAGTCAAGAAATAGAGACCTGTCGTGGGAACCGTAACGGCTGTCTGTCCTGTACCCGTCGTCAGTATTACACCGACACCTACACTGACACCGCCATTGGTCACCGTGAACGCTAAGTTACGGCTCGGGGCGGGGGTCGCCCGCACGAGGATCGGTTGCTGGGTGCCGACCTGTGCGCCGTCTTTAGAGACCGTGAGGGTTCCCCCCTGGGAACGCCCGGGTACTCTGGGGGGTGCCCCGGCTGTGACTGTAATAGTTTCGGTTACCGTAGCAAACCCATCCGCAGCGGCTTCAAGCGTATAATTGCCAGCGGCAGTCGGGAGCGTAATCGTCGTGGCGGTGCCAGAACGGACTGTCTGCTGCCCCCCAGGGAGTGCCGTGCCCCTCAGCGTAACATCTAAACCTATAACATTCCTATTTTGTGCGGACGCAGCGGTCACCGTTACCGACCGCGTGGCACCTGTACCCGTTACAGTGATTGAAAGACTCCCGGGTAAGGTGTCGGTTACGGTAATCGTCTCTGAGTCACCGGTATAGTCTGCAGTCGTTGTTGCGGTGAGGACATAGTCCCCCGCGGTGGCTGGGAGCGTGAGTGTGCTTTCTAAGGGTGTCGGTCCGCTTGTCCGCGAAAGTGTAGCACCATTGTTGACGTTCAGCAGGATGGATATGCCTTGTGCTGCCGTTCCACCCCTGCTTGCAGTCACCGTAACGGTGCGCGTGGTTCCCGTGCTTGGTGAAACGGCAATATTAAGACTGCCTCTTGTTGCAGGGGTGCCGGTTCCAGTGCCAGTGCCAGTGCCACCTCTGATATTAAAGATGACCTCTTGCAAATCAATAACTCTACCACCCTCTATCACAGAGATGCTCGCAACAACTTCCGCTCCGGTTGAACTATCACCTGTGTTGTAAATGACCTTTGCTATACCATCTGAATCGGTGATCTCCTCGACATCTTTGCCGGTTTCTACATTGTCATCATCCATCGGAGTACCACCTACAGTTATGCCGGTTCTGCCTGAAGGCGTGTCCGTCAAAATCCCTCTTGTTGCGGTGAATCTAACCAACACATCTTGCTCCGGTTGTCCACCGTTCTCTACAAGCGCAGTCAAATCAAAGATATTGGTACCTGAGCGTCGCTGATTTCCATTACTGGGAATAGAAAGTCTCCTTGTGGCCGCTGAGACTGTAGTTGCTACCTTAATTGTTTTCGTCAACCCCAGTGCTTTCGCCGTGATTACCTGCTCCCCGCCTCCATTTCCAACTCGAAAGTCAACTGTGGCAGTGCCACCAGTAGTGGTGCGCACATATAGTATGTTCCCGGAGGTGGGGTTTTGTATCACCATGTTTCTGTTATCAACGATAAGGGTCCCACTCGTTGGGAACAACGTTCCTCCGGTCGCGCCTTTGTCTGCGACCTCGAACATGACCGGCACACCAGCAACGCCCTTGGGAGTGCCAGCACTATCCATTATTTCAGCTTCAAGAGCAGTATTACCAGTAAGTAGTGTACCAGAAGCATGCGTACCAGTAACAGTCTCATCAACATCTATTTCAGGACGTCCAAAGATGTAAATACCTTGAGATGAGTCAATCGCGGTATCAACGGATGCAGTAACTGTATTGGTGACACCACCCACATCCAGATACACTGGAGCACCACTGGATGTGTTGAGAATTGCAGCGGCTGGACCCGAACGATCCCCTTCTTTCACATAGACTAGTCCGCCGCCAGTAACTGTATATCTAACCGGATAGTGACTGCCATCACCATTATAAATCCGTTGGTCGCTTTGATCGTAGTACCCGTGTCCGATGCCATTCGTTACACCAGCCAAACGGATAGTTGCGTTTTTCGGGATAGCTTGGTTAAGCCTCACTACGTAAATTGTATAAGTAAGCGGTGGGGCCCTACTCACACTTGGTGAGAAATCAGCAGCAGGTGTTATATCCGTTATTGTTATTGTCTTCTCGCCTATAGTGGTGGGGTTAACTGTCAGTGTGTAGGTGTCGGCCATAAGAGTAAACGTGGGATCGCTAATATCAGGAGCAGTACTCGTTCCATCAGAAATACTCGTCCAGTCAAGACCTGAAGATAGAGTCCCCCGAATGCGTTGTTCGTTGTTATGTTGTTGCAGTTCTTCGGCAATCGGAGCGTCTGCTTCTGCTGTTGCTTGTGTAGTCAGTCCTGTATCCGTAAAAACCGCTCTTCCTGCTGAGTCAACGACATTCGTACCTGATGCAGCAACATAGCGACCAGAAGCACGCTTATAAGTACCGGTTTCCAGATCAACCGGGGCTCTATAGCCAGATATCCTTTGTGCAGCCGCACTGAGTCGATAGACAGTCGTACCAACCACAGCGATTTTACGCCCAGCAGCGTCAATTCGAGTGCGACCATCTTGAGCGACTTGGTTTCCACTACCATCGGCTATGTTAGCCGGATCTGCAAGAGCTACGGTAAACTGTATTTCAAATGACGTGTTGACCGCTACAGTCTGCAAATCACCTGAATCAGCGGTAGGTTTATCAAGAGTCAGCGCGTCTGTGATGCCCTGCACGCTGAACGCCAACACGAGGGTCATCAGCAGTCCGAGTACAATTTTTCGCGTCTTTAAATTTAAATTAGTCATGAGAAAATATACCTCTCTTTGATGCAGCGGGGTGTCATAGGGATTACCCATACATCGCCGCTATATGTTGAAAAAAGATGTGTTTACCTTGTCCTTTTCCTTGTTGAGTTGTCCCCCTGCTAGGGTGGGAGGGCGGCAGCTCCTGTTGGCACAGGACCTAGCAGTGCCGCCCCAACAAGGTAAGTATTTTAATGGAGCCAGGACTTACGCAAATTGTACAAATATCAGAGAATGCGCCGGAAAAAATCGGTAATTTCGATATTTTTACCCCCTAAGTCGGCGGGATCAGAGGGACTTTAAGACAGAATACGTAAGTCCTCACTATTTTAAGATAACCATTTTACGCAGTGCGGACATTGCGTCGGTCTCTAACTGATAGAAATAAATTCCGCTCGCCACCCGTTCACCGAGTGCATTGTGACCATCCCAATACGCCGCACGCTCACGATCCCTGTAGTAGCCTGCGGATTGCTGACCCAACTGCAACGTCCGGACGACACCTCCTTGAGCGTTGTAAATCGTGAGACGCACATCTGTGTCGGTTGCCAGTTCGTAGGGTATCCATGTTTCAGGATTAAACGGATTCGGATAGTTGGCGAGCAGTTGCGTTTTTCCGGGACGCGCTGTCGCCAGGAGCTGCTGCAAGTAGATCAGCGTCTTGAGTGCGTCGGGAGACCGATCGCCTGTCGCAATCAACAGATCAATCTGTTCTTGGATCTGTTCTCGCTCAAGCGCAGTCAAGAGGCTAGGTGCGAAAACAATGCCGTCACCCGCAAGCCCGCCGCCCCCACCTGGCGGCAACACGGGCACCGGAGCTTCAGTGACCGGGATGGTGAGTTTATCAAAACCCTCTCTATAGCCGCTTTCAAGAGCAGGGGGCGTATAAAAGACCGGTGTCGAATCCGTATTTGGAAATCTATTGACTTTCACGACGACAGGACTGGCAGTGGCATACGACGGCGTAAGCGTCACAGAATACCGATACAACATCCCGTCACGACCCGTTGGCGGTAGCGAATTCTGAGGGACCACTTGCTCAGATGCCGCAGCAGTCGCCAACTCTTGATCCCACTCCTGCTGCTGCCGGACATCATAAGCCTGTAGCGCGTTTTGAAGTTCTATATACCTGTCGTATGCAAGCCGCTCCTTCTTATACCAGGCACGTTGATTATTTGCAGCGCTACTCGTCTGTGCTTTAAATTTGGCCTGTCTGAAATCAGCCTCGGCTTTGGTTTTGCCGGGGCCCCCCTCCGGCTTCAGCGGTCTCGGTGCACTTCTATCAAAGTCGATAGTATATAGCGTCCACACTATCGGGGTGCTGACTGAAATGTTAGCAGTCCCCTGCGTGGTGGGCGGTGGTACGACATCGTTAATCAGCGCGGGGAATGGCAGGTAATTAGTGCCATCCCAAAGCACGATATACGCCAGCGAGCCGTCTGTGTTCAGGAAGTAGTATCGCCAAGGGGTGCCTATGTCATAAACAGCCGTTTTTAGAGCCCTGACCCTGTCGATGAACTCGGCGGGGGCGGCACCCGCAGTATCATTCATATAAGTTGTGATCTCGACCTTTAACTGGGAAACAGTCCGTAGCGACGGTCTGTACCCAATTGCACCCGTGGCGATAAGATGCGTCGTAAGCGTCGTTAAATCGACTTTATTTTGAGGTGTGGCACCCAAAGCGACGGGGGTCCCGGCTGTCGCATTGGTAACGTTGATATGCGCTGCCGTAAAGGACGCTGGCTCTTCACTGAGCGTGATGGTGACATTCACTGCCCCACTGGTAACCGGCTGTGTGGAACCGTCGGCTCTCTGAATACTATACACCCTCGGGCCTCCAGCCACATCGGCAGCCAGCACGCCAATATCAGCCGTGAATTCTCGACTCGTATCTGCGTTCGAGGCATCATCAGAGGGGATCCCTCCATTGACCTGGAGTTTTACTTTAGAGGTACCCGTTGTAACCGTGATACTTACCCAGAACGCTGTATCGGCTGTAGTGGGGAAGACAGGATGTCTCGCAGCGAGGACGACTGCCGGATCGTAGACATCATTCGCATCATACCCACTGATTTGAAGGTGGCTGGTTTCTAAGACGACTGCCTGATCGAAGCGAAGTCCGACCCCAAGGGTATTATTCGCCGGGTACGGCAGCTGCAACCCGGCGGCAGTCCCTATATCCTCCGATGTGTCAAGGACCACGTTGAAGTCGGCGGCCATCGCAGGAGGTGCCCCAAAAGCAAGAACGACTGTTATCGCAAAACCCACTAACGAAACTGCTATTTCCTTTAATAACATTTGTTCCACCTCTTATTTTCAACATTAAACAAAATTAGGGAATGCCGCTAAACACTCCCTAATTTTGTGGTTAGGTTAGTTCAAACAAATTTTATCCCTGAAATAACCTTTTTGTTCCTACTCCTTATTGCGATGTCTTGAGTTCTCCCCACGTCAGCGTGGCTTTACCGGCAGCTCCTACATGCCCTTTCAGGCGGATACCGCGGGTCAGCATCTGACGATTCCCGTCGAGAGATACATCTTCAATTTGGTAGTAGTATACGACGTTAGGTTGCGCAGTTGTATCCGTATAGGTATACGTCTGCTTTTCACTCGTTGTGCCTGCGCCAGCGATCATCGTCGGGTTAACGACCCCGAACTGACCGTTGCGTTGATTACTCCGCTTGATGAAGAATCCAGCGTTGTTCAGCTCCGACTGCGTTGCCCAGGTAATCACGACTTGACCGGTCTGCTTATCCCGTGCGGGACGGAAGTGTGAGAGTTCGACGGGCAGCGGGCCACCGGCATCATAGCCAGGGGTCCCAGCATCTTCGTCGTCCCCGTAATACGTCTCAGGTCCCGAGACCAGAGGGGTAGCGGAGGCAAGGAGCCATCCGGCTGCCTCTGTTCCCTTGAGAGCCGTTCCGGCTTTCAACATTTCCCGACGGATCAAGGAACTCCGTTTCGGACCTTCAAGCATCATGAGATCCCAGTCTTCGCCAAGGTTACCGGCGATGTCTCCAAAGGTTGCGATGGCACCCTTTTGTGGGGGCACCAAGGAGACTCTGAAGCCTTCGTAGCTGAGCAACCGATACCGACCTTTCTGACCCAGTTGGGGCGCAAGGTTGAGGACCCGGTCTGCACGGATCTTATCTGATTTACGTCCGGATGCCCAAGCCACGGCCAAGAGCGATTGTCCGTCGCCAGCATTCCGTGTATCTTTACTGACATTCAGGATCTTACCGTCCAGTTTCACGGTGATCGCATTGCCACCCCCGAGAACCTCGGCATCTATGGCATTATCAATCACCATCGCCCAACCGTCAAGCGACACTTCGCCTGTTCCAACGTGGGTAAGTTCGATCCACTGTGGGAACCTATCACTGCTGGTATCCACCATGATTTCAGTGATCATGATATCGGTGGCACCTGCTACGGGGGCCTCTGGAGGGCGAGTCACTTTTTTCTTCACTTCTGTCACCGGCTGAAGCGGGGACGCACCCGGGGTACCAACACGCTCCCCTATTGCCGTTGGGGCGAAATTCAGTGCCGGAACCGTAGAGGCGACCCACCCCGATGCCAACGTTCCATTTACGGCCGTTGTCTGCGTGTCATCCCTATACACACGCTGCATGGAGACGAGCCCTGTTGGCGGTACCACTGTGGTTACGCCTGCGGCTTGCTCACCCGTACCGCTTCTGCCGCTTCGTCCCTTAGTGACGATAGGCCATAAACTAGTGCCATTAAACGTCCCGGCCGTATCACGGAGGGTGACCCCCTGAGCGACGAATAAGGGATCCAGCGGGGGGGGTACCTGATTGGGATAAATATACTCAACTATCGGCAAGATACCGCTAGGCGTACCACTCACGTTTTGGATTTCAATCCACTGACTGAAGTTGTGCGGGGAGAGACTCGTATCCGTGCCCCACATAATCTCACTGATAATGACATCGACAGCCGCATAAACGTTAATGTTTCCACCGTTGCGAAAAAAGTTTTCCAAGTTCGGCATCTCTCCTTGGATTGACATATCTAAGAGTTGATATGACCGTTCTCGCTCGGATACGCGCGTCGCGCGATTCGTCACCGTAAAACCGGTCGCCGCGTCTATAACACCACCCGGTATATTAATACCAGAACCCTCAGCATTTGCGACCATAACTATGTAGGTACTATTGCTATGACCACTGGCGTGCACCGCCAGCACAGCCGGAAAGGCAAGTGCGAAAACTACGATTAAGCTTGTTAACGAAAATGCCATTTTCTTTGACAACATTCGTTTTATCTCCTTGTTCTTATGGAATAAAATTGTTGAGGCTAACCCTAAAATACGGCACCATCAATATTAACAATGACCCGAATCACACCGCTAGCTACTGTTGACTTCTTCACCGCACTCGCACTGACCGGGATGGTGAGTCTATTAAAATTCTCTGTATAGCCCGTTTCAAGCGTAGGCGGGTTATACGCGCCCGGATCCGAAGCCATATTTTGCCACCTATTGACTTTCACGACGACAGCACTGGCAGTGGCATACGTCGGCGTAAGCGTCACAGAATACGGATGCAACATCCCGTCACGACCCGTTGGCGGTAGCGAATTCTCAGCGATTTCCGTCGTCGTGCCTTCCCTCGCTGCCACAATCAACTCTTCATCCCGCTTCGTGATCTCCTTCACACGGTCTTCCTGTATCAGCTTCTGAAGGGCGATATACGCATCATATATCTCTTTTTCCTTCGTATAAGCAGCACGCTGATCACTAGTATTATCAGCGTTATCAGTACTCGCATCCAGAGTCAGTAGACCATATCGTCTGAATGCGAAGTTATAATCGTCTACAGTAGTGAAGTCCCCTACCTTAGGGCGTGTATAGTCCTTCGCTTTTTTACTTCTATCAAAGGACTCCGAAAGTATAACAATGGCGATTCCGTCAGTTGGAATACCCGCACCTGTTTCCGTAAGGTCCGCTGTCCCCTGCTTGGAAGGTGGTACTATCATCTTATCATACGTGCCACCGTCCCCTATCGGCATTGTCATCACGTTGTTTCCTGGGGCGGGGGCGGTGGCTGAAATCTCGCGCGTAAGTGTGACAGCACCTTGTTGAACGCCATCCTTGTTGTCGTGGTAGTACATTATGTCATCTTCGGCAGTTGCACCTATCTTCTTTCTTAAAGCAATGACCTCGGCAAGGTAACCGCCGGGGATTGTGTCGTTAGCCTCCATGTGTGCAGAAAGATAATGGTTGATACCCGCCATAGCACCATCCACCACAGCACCATCCGCATCCAGTATAGTGTCCAAAGAACCACCCGGATCTGTAGCAACGGCAACATCCGGCTTGGTAACACCATCCCTTATCTCTTTAACAGTAAGTGCTTCAAGTAATGGCTTGTCAATATGCGTCGCAAACTGAGTTAAACCGACTGCATTTTGACGTATAGTATTCAACTTGGCAGGAGTACCGGCTGTCGCATTGGTAACGTCGATATGCGCTGCCGTAAAGGACGCTGGCTTTTCACTGAGTGTGATGATGACATTCACTGCCCCACCGGTAAGCGGGAGTGCAGAACGGTCAGCTCTCCGAATCCCATACACCTTCGGGGTGATATCCACATCGGGACTATACAAGTAAATATCTGCCGTCAATGCTTTACTCATATTTTTGCTGAAGGCATTAGCAGACGCAATACCCTTAGCGATCATGAGGGCCACTCTGGATGTTTCTGCTGTAATCGTGATCTCTAACGTGAACTCATTAGCGGCATCGGCGGGGTCGACTTTAGCGACGACTACCGCTGGAATGTAAGTGCCCTTCATATTGAAACCACTGACGGAAACGTTAGTGGTTGCCAACTTCACGAATTCGCCAAACATAACATTAACCTTCAGGTTATTATCAGAAGGGCGCTCCACTTGCAGCCCGGGGGCAGCACCGATATCAGGCTGATCTGTATGTTCCGCAAGTGCCACGTTGAAGTTGGCTGCCATCGCAGCGGGTGCGACGAAAGCGAGCGCGAGAATTGCGATTAGACTTGTTAACGAAAATGCCATTTTCTTTGACAACATTCGTTTTATCTCCTTGTTCTTATGGAATAAAATTGTAAACCTAAACCTATAATAGCAGTCAGTTATCGGTTATCCGTTTTCAGTCCCAAGAGGGAAACTTTGATACCTCTCTGATCTGATAACTGACGACCGAAAGGATTTTCGTAGAAAATCCGTGTTGACACCTATTTCAAAATAAGAACGGATCCAGGGATTGTATCCATTCCGTATTGAACTTAACCTTTCATACGATTCTGTATGATTCACACATTAACGTGTGCTGTTTTCAAGGGTTTCTACAGTTCGATGCGGCTCTAATAATGACTCTTTATGTGCTGAGATGAGTTCCTGTTCAAACTCTTGCCAAATCTCATTCTTCCGCCAGCGTGACACATTTGAGACAGACGTTCCTAAATCGGTTGCTATCTCGGTGTCGGTTTTCCCGGCGAAAGACATTTCGCATGCAGTCAAAATCGTTTTCGTGTTTGAGCGGCGCATCTTGAATTCCTCGCGTAATTGTGTAAAAATCTCGCGTTTCAACCCTTTACGCAATTAATTCTACCCTATTTAACGCTCCTTGTCAAATTAAAATTACAAAAAAAAGCAGTTTTTTGCGAAATAAACGCATAACTCATCAAAAAAAGTGCGAAATTCGCAAAAAAAGTGTAAAATGGAGTACTGGAAACCTATCGCCACTAAAAAGAGAATAACGGGAGAGTTCCCTAATCCTCCCCCGTTACCCTTTTAGTTTGATTAAATGGAGGAGATTAGCGTCGTCCTCAGGACGGGGTAGGTTTAACCTCACTCCATGAGGTTACTTTAATTATCCAATTTTTTTGCACAAAAGTCAAATAAAATTGCAATTCACCCATCTTCTGTAGGAGGCGGAGTCGGAGAGAAAAGGTAAGCAACGGAGTTGAGGGTAGAAGGTGTTCACCTAACCTAAAGGTTAGCAGAATACCTCTCCCTCAACCTGTAGGT